>CAZGVM010000015.1:2109-14154 GCA_964528855.1 uncultured Desulfomonile sp.
AGCTGGAAATTTCTCCGACGCTGTACTCCATGAGAATCATGGATCTGGTGACCCCCATAGGTAAAGGTCAGCGCGCCCTGATAGTCAGTCCGCCTAAAGCCGGCAAGACAGTTCTGCTTCAGCAGATCGCCAATAGCCTCACCATAAATCACCCTGAGATCTACCTCATCGTGCTCTTAATTGATGAACGTCCGGAGGAAGTCACTGACATGCAAAGGTCGGTTAAGGGTGAGGTCATTTCGTCCACATTCGACGAGCCGGCCCAGAGGCATGTCCAGGTGGCCGACATGGTCATAGAGAAGGCCAAGAGGCTGGTAGAGCACAAGAAGGATGTAGTCATACTGCTGGACAGTATTACCCGTCTTGCGCGAGCACATAACACTGTCGTTCCTCCAAGCGGCAAAATCCTCTCCGGTGGTGTTGACTCCAACGCGCTTCATAGACCCAAGAGATTTTTCGGCGCCGCCCGTAACATCGAGGAAGGCGGTAGTCTTACTATTATAGCAACCGCCCTGATAGACACCGGCAGCAAAATGGATGAAGTCATCTATGAAGAGTTCAAGGGCACGGGCAACATGGAAATACATCTCGACAGGCGCCTGCTCGAGAGAAGAGTCTTCCCGTGCATCGACATAAATCGTTCTGGAACCAGGAAAGAAGAATTGCTCCTGAGTCAGCAGGATCTGCAGAGAATATGGCTCCTTAGAAAACTGCTTGCAGACATGAACTCGGTTGACGCCATGGAATTCCTGTTGGACAAGATCATGCAAACAGACTCGAACAGAGAATTTCTACAGGTCATGAACAAATAATCACCTATAGGCCGACTTGCCGGCGTTCCTGTTCATGCCGTGTTTGGACAAGCCTGCGTTCAGAAACGTTCATTCGTGATTCCGTCATATTAAATGGGCGAATAACTTGATCCCATACTTTCAGTGATTATTCTTTTCGCATGAATGATCACTGGTTATCGAGAGATTTGAACTGAAAAAATGTTTGGGATAATTGAAGAAACATGTTACTATACTTCGTTTAAGACTAATTCCGGAGGGTTCTGATGAAAAAAGGCATTCACCCAGCCTACCAAGCAACATCATTCAAGTGCGCCTGCGGCGCCGACATGCCTACCCGTTCATTGCAGGAAGAGTACAAGATTGAAATCTGTTCCTCCTGTCATCCGTTTTTTACCGGCAAGCAGAAACTTATAGACAGCGCCGGTCGAGTGGAAAGGTTCATGAGGAAATACGCCGACACTCAGATATCTACTGGCAAGAAACCCGCCAAGACCAGCAAGAAAGAAGAGAAGTACGCTAAGGTGGCCAAAAAAGGTTAATCTGGACACAGGCAAATGATCCGGTTCAAGTGTGGCATTGCATGCTTTGCTCAGACGCCTCAGCGTCTGAAACGAAAGTTAAGGGGATAAATGCTAATTTCTGAAGCCAACAGCCAGGGCGCCAAACAGATAAAGGTCGGCGGCCAGGCCGTCATCGAAGGCATAATGATGAGGGCCCCAAAGACATTTACTGTTGTAGTCAGGCGCCCAGACGGACAGCTATCCGTCAGGGAAGACCGATGGCGATCTCCGATGGAGAGATGGCCCATTTTGAAAAGTCCTTTTCTCAGGGGATGCATTGTCCTGTATGAGGCTCTTTTTAACGGTATTCAGGCCCTGACATATTCCGCACAGGAAGCGTTGGGCGAGGAAGAGGAAAAGTTGGGTCCATGGGCTCTGGGTGGAACTATAGCGTTCGCCATTGGCGGGGCCATGCTGCTGTTTGTGGTTGTGCCTCATTTGGCGACAATTGGTGTCGGGGCCCTGTTCGGGGTTGATCTTGGGGTCAGAAGCGTCTGGTTCCACGTCATTGACGGCATAATCAAGGTTAGCATTTTTGTGGCTTATATTGCCTTAATATCATTGATGAAAGATATTCGGCGTGTGTTTCAGTACCACGGCGCCGAACATAAGTCCATACATGCATACGAACGTGGGGACGAATTGACGGTAGAGAACGCCAGGAAGTATTCAACGCTTCATTCCAGGTGTGGCACCGCTTTCATCCTGTTGGTGCTCATGTTAAGCATCTTCCTGTTTACCGCTGTTTTTCCGCTGCTCCCCAAAGAACTCATGGGTAGCAAGATAGCCACAAACGCGTTCTATATCTTGTTCAAGATGCTCTTGCTGGTTCCGATAGCCGGGATTTCCTATGAGATAATCAGGTTAGGTGATAGGTACGACAACAAGCTGCTCAAAGGTTGCCTCATGCCGGGACTGTGGCTGCAGAGGCTCGCTACCCGCGAACCGACCGATGATCAGATCGAGGTCGCCATAGTGGCTCTGAAAACTACTTTGGAAAGAGAGGAGCGCTGGGCCCAGAATGAGACCTCAGCGGCTTAGAGTTTATATATGCAGGCATACGGAAAACTAGAGGAATTAAACAAGAGATACGAAGATCTATCGATTGAGCTTGCCAAACCCGAAGTGATAGGCGATCCGCTGCAACTCAGGAAATTTTCCAAGGAACAATCGGATCTCGATGAGATTATAAAGGCCTATCGGTCCCTAACTTCCACTCTGAACCAGATCAGAGACCTGGAAGAAATGATTGAGAATGAATCGGACGCCGAATTGGTTGGCCTGGCGCGTGAAGACCTGGTGGCTTTGAAGGAGCGTCAGCTTGAAATTGAGAACAATCTGAACGTATTACTTCTACCCAAAGACCCGAATGACGACAAGAACGTGTTTCTGGAAATCAGGGCGGGAACGGGGGGTGAAGAGGCTTCCCTGTTTGCAGCGGACCTGTTCAGGGCTTATTCCAGGTATGCCGAAGCGCGTCGATGGCGGGTGGAATTGATGTCATCGTCCGACAGCGCATCCGGCGGATTCAAGGAAATAATAGTTCTGGTTACGGGGCATGGAGCGTTCTCACGTCTCAAGTATGAACGTGGAGTTCACAGGGTTCAGAGAGTTCCTTCCACCGAATCGCAGGGGAGAATTCATACCTCGGCCATCACCGTAGCGGTGTTGCCGGAAGCGGACGATGTTGATGTGAGCATAGACCCCAAGGATCTGAAAATTGATGTCTACAGGTCTTCCGGTCCGGGTGGCCAGAGTGTCAACACCACTGACTCGGCCGTTCGGGTGACGCATCTTCCGACGAATATTGTCGTGACCTGCCAGGATGAAAAGTCTCAGCACAAGAACAAGGCCAAGGCTATCAAAATACTCAAGGCCCGACTGCTCGAACAGATGGAAGATGAAAGAGACTCGGAAATCAGTAAAGAGCGAAAGAATCAGGTGGGGTCAGGCGATCGTTCAGAGAGAATCAGAACCTACAATTTTCCCCAGAACAGGGTCACGGACCATCGGGTAGGGCTGACTCTCTACAAACTCGACGCAGTAATGGAAGGTCGATTTGACGATGTGATAGATCCATTGATCATCCATTTCCAGGCCGAGGCCCTTAAAAGCAGTTCTCAGAACTGATCCCCGTCATGCGCAGCATTTGCTTGTTTAGTTTAGTCTTGGGCTATTGAAAAGAATTTCCAGCTTCGCCCTGTGCTTTGACACTCAAACCTCATACGGCCCTTGAAGATTCGAGCGGGTCTTCAACGGCGGATTTTTCCGTTGGTGATCTTTCCTGGTAAGATGAACGCAAAATGCATCGACATAAACAGTGATGTTGGCGAGAGTTTTGGGGCATACCAGTTAGGACTCGACTCCGAACTGATGAAGTTTGTCTCATCCGCCAACATAGCCTGTGGTTGGCACGCCGGAGACTCCGTGGTCATGAACAGGACAGTAAAGATGGCTATAGAGGAAGGCGTGGCCATAGGGGCCCATCCGGGTTACCCTGATCTGGTTGGTTTTGGCCGTAGAAACATGGATTGCAGCTTTGAGGAAATAAGATCATACATAACCTATCAGGTGGGGGCCCTTGACGCATTTTGTGTGACTCATTCAGTGGAAATGCGTCATGTAAAGCCGCATGGGGCGTTATACAACAAGGCTATGGAGGAAGAAAAGGTCGGGGCGGCCGTTTGCGAGGCGTTGGCAGGGCTCAATAAAGGTTTGTCCCTGTTTGTGATGGCCGGAGGACAAGGGGACAGACTCGCCGCAATTGCCTCATCGCACGGGCTAAAAGTTTACAGGGAGGGTTTTCCTGACAGACAGTACACCTCGGACGGGCGTCTGGTGTCACGTCGTCGCCCGAACGCCTCATTGTCAGATCCTGAAATGGTGGCCCAGAGGGCGCTCATGATGGTCCTTGACGGTAAAGTCATGTCTGAAGACGGATCGCTAATGGACATGGAAGTCGAGACGCTATGTGTCCACGGAGATAATTACGCGGCTCTTGAACTGGTAAAAAGAATCAGACATGAACTGGAACGGGAAGGAGCGCTGATCAAGGCATTGCCATGATCTATGAATCGCCTGAATTCGGAATTGTTGGAGATACCGGCCTTCTGGTCAGCTTTAGCGATGAAATGGATCGGGAATCGAACCGTCGGGTCCACAAACTGGCGCGCCGTCTGGAAGCTGATCTTCATCCTGGTATCATTGAGACAATACCGGCCTATAACAGCCTTCTTATAAATTATGATCCCATGATCGTCTCGCTAGAGACTTGCAAGAGGATAGCGCTCGATTCCATTTCAACTGGAGGCCCTGTTGGAACAGGGGAGTCGTGTTCTGTCGAGATTCCAGTATTGTATGGCTCGGAATTCGGTCCCGATATTGATTTTGTAGCCAATTACAACGGGATTACGGTGGATGAGGTCATCAGGATTCACAGTTCCGTCGATTATACCGTTTACATGCTGGGCTTCACTCCCGGGTTCGCATATCTGGGAGAAAAGAAAGAAAAAATTGTCGCTCCACGCCTTGACGCTCCAAGGGACAGGGTTGAATCCGGATCCATCGGCATAGCAAACTCGCAAACGGGAATTTATTCGATTTCAAGCGCCGGTGGCTGGCGTATAATCGGAAAAACGCCATTGCGACTGTTCAGGCCAAATGAAAAGCGCCCTTTTATGTATCAGGCCGGCGACACCGTAGTATTTACGCCGATAAGCGCGACTGAATACGAAAGCCTCGTGAAAGCAGATGAATAGGGATGTTTTTCTGATTCTGGATCCTGGAGTGATGTCCACTGTTCAGGACAAGGGTCGATACGGTTACCGCAAATACGGGATTCCTGTGTCAGGCGCCCTGGACGCGTTTTCGTTTATGGCGGCCAACAGACTGGTGGGCAACGATGACGAGGAGCCCGGTCTGGAAATGACATTTAACGGTCCCACAATCAAGGTCCTTTCCGATTGCGTGATCGCTTTGACAGGAGCGCAAATGGCGTTGCGTGTCAATGGTGAAGCTAGGCCTGCATGGGCTTGCGTTCAACTCAGGAAGTCCGATGTTCTGCAGGTGGGGCAGGCGATCAGGGGGATTAGAGGCTATCTGGCGGTGGGGGGCGGAATCTGCGCAGAGCCGGTGATGGGAAGCGCATCGACATTTGTGGCTGCAAATATTGGCGGCCATAACGGTAGGGCCCTTGTGAAGGGGGATATACTGCGGGTTCATGAAACGGACAGACCATTTCAGCCGGTGATCTTGCGCCCGGAATTCAGGCCCAATCCTGAAAGCAGAGTCAGGCTCAGGGCCATACCAGGGCCTCAACACGGCTTCTTCAAGGACGACGGAGCCGCTTTCTTTTCTACTGAATATATCTGCGGTCCCAAATCAGACAGAATGGGAATAAGATTACAAGGCCCAAAAATGGAATTCAGGGATTCAAACAGAAAGACAATAATCTCTGAGCCCAGTTTGGCGGGGTGTGTGCAATTGCCTCCTGATGGCCAGCCAATCATACTTCTGGTTGAACAGACTATGGGCGGCTATGCTAAAATCGCCACCGTCATCACTCCCGACCTGGATTTGTTGGCCCAATTGAAGCCAGGTGATGCTGCATACTTCGAAAAAATCACTATAGAGAATGCTCATTCGGCCTATAGACTTCATAAAGCCAAATTTCAAACTATCCAGCCTTCACTCATATAAGAAAGAAGACTTCGGCCAAGAATTGCAAAAATTCGCTTCAATGAATTCCGGACAGTTGTGTCTGGATATGATGAGCTCACTGTATACACTCTAAAATTGATTCATTTGTCAAAGCGCATTACTTCCTTATCAGGCTGTTCTGATTGAAAATAGACTACAATTGGCTTAATGGGCAGGGAATAAATCTTGACACTGACTTGCTACACTATTATGATTTTAAACTGAGTTACAAGGTTTGTGTGAAACCGTAACGCGTTCCGTTGTTCCGTATAGGGTACACATCTTTCAAAATCACCAAATTTAAAGGGGCACGTCGATATTGACGTGAAAGATGTTCGGGAGAGGTTCGTCACTCCATGACAATTCATGGACTCTAACATCGGCGCAGCCCAATGAATGAGGAAACATGTCAGGATTTACTTTTCCCAAAGGCGGTATTCATCCAGATGAACATAAGGATTTAACCGAGCATCTGGCAATTGAGGAAATGGCGCCACCGGATCAGGTTGTTATCCCTCTTTCCATGCATTTTGGCGCTCCAGCCAAACCTCTGGTCAAGAAGAAACAGGAAGTGCAGGAGGGGGAGCCAATAGCTGTAGTAGAGAAGGCCCTGGGCGCCACAATTCACAGCAGTGTAACGGGAGTGGTCAAAACCATCGAAGCGAGGCCTCACCCCACTATGGTTCGCTGTGACGCCATTGTCATTGACAGGGATCCACAGGCGGCTCCCAGAGTCTACGAAACGGAAGACTGGCGAAAGATCTCTGGAGAACTGTTGTTGGCCAGGGTTAAGGAAGCCGGGATAGTTGGCTTGGGCGGAGCTGGTTTTCCAACGCACGTAAAACTGTCCCCACCGCCGTCATCCAAGGTGGACACCCTGATTTTGAATGGCGCTGAATGTGAGCCTTATCTGACCACCGATCACCGTCTCATGCTTGAGTATACCAACCAGGTGATCGAGGGAGCGAAGATAATACTCAAAATCCTTGGGATCAAGAAATGTGTCATCGGGATAGAGCTTAACAAACCGGACGCCATAAACGTTATGACGAAGGCTCTGGCTCAGGCTTCGAACAAGGATGATTTTGAGGTCAGCGCTCAGGGTATGGAAGTAAAGTATCCGCAAGGCTCAGAGAAGCAGCTTATTTACTCGCTGACCAAGCGAGCTGTTCCGGGCGGCGGTTTGCCCTTTGACGTGGGAGTGATAGTACAGAATATTTCCACGACCGTGGCAGTTCACGAGGCTTGTGTAATGAACAAGCCGCTATATGAAAAGGTCGCCACCTTTTCCGGCAAAGCCATAAGAAGACCTGCCAACCTGAAACTAAAAGTGGGGACGCTGCTTCAGGACGTCGTGAATTATCTCGGCGGGACCAGAGACCTCATCAAGATAGTGTCAGGCGGTCCGATGATGGGTTTTGCTATTTCCGCTCTTGATGTTCCCATAACAAAGACTACATCCGGGGTATTGTTTCTGGACAGCACAGAAACCGATCTTGGCGAACATGGTCCTTGCATTCATTGCGGCTGGTGCATGCAGGCGTGTCCGATGGGGCTGGCGCCCAAGGAAGTCGCCTTGTATGTGGAGGCTGAAAAAGGTCATCTGACTACCAAATTCGGCATCATGGACTGCTTCGAATGCGGGTGTTGCGCTTACGTTTGTCCGGCAAAAAGACCACTGGTCCAGTTTGCCAGGCTTGCCAAGATAGCTGTCAAGAAACATGGCTGAGAGTCTCAAACGGAATAATGATTGTTGATCACCAAGTTGTACGTTTTTCGATAAAGGTCAGGGACACTGTCTAAGACTTAAAACTAACTTTACGGGAGGGTCGGACGATCGAAACTCGAGAACAAACCAATCCGAACGTCAGGCCAGAATGGTCAGTCTCGGTATCTCCGCATATAAGAAGGGGGACTACCACCGCGGGTATCATGTGGACTGTCTCCGCTACCCTGCTGCCTGTTCTGCTGTTGTCCGTCTATAACTTTGGTTTACGCAGCCTGATTCTGACAGCGATAAGTGTCGTTTCGTGCGTAATTGTTGAGGTAATATGTCAGAAGATCATGGGGCGCAAGGTTTCCGTCAGTGATGGAAGCGCGGTGCTGACCGGACTGTTGATGGCTTTGGTCATCCCGCCTGGGGTTCCTTACCATTTGCCGGTTATTGGAGCTTTTGCCGCCATATTCCTTGCCAAGGAGCTTATGGGAGGAATTGGCTACAATGTATGGAACCCTGCTTTGGTCGGACGGGCCTTTTTGCAGGCAGCCTTTCCTGTAGCTATCACCACTGCCTGGTTGCCCCCTGAACAACTCGCCAAGGCCCCAATAACAGTATTTTTAGCGCCCGGCAGCGTGGACGCCATTTCTACGGCCACCCCTTTAGGTGTGCTCAAGCAATTCGGCATGACGGCGGTCACGCAACAATTCGGATCAATTGACTCCATTTATTGGAACTTTTTTGTCGGTTTCAAACCGGGATGTATTGGTGAGACCTCTGGCCTACTGATACTTTTGGGCGGATTATTCCTGATTTACAGGGGGATAATTACCTGGCACATTCCGGTTTCTTTTATAGCAACTGTTGCCATTCCGGTGGCCACCATAGCTTCCGCAGCGTTTATGGCGTGGTTGATAGGCGGGCCGACAATAGGCACGGGTAATCCGCTATTTCACGTATTGTCCGGTGGCCTGATGTTGGGCGCTTTCTACATGTGCACCGACTATGTTACTTCTCCGACTCTGAAATCAGCTCAGATAGTATTTGGAGCGGGTGTTGGAATTCTCACGATCTTGATTAGAGTTAAAGGCGGTTACCCCGAAGGTGTGTGTTACGCCATCCTTCTTATGAACTGTCTGACTCCGGCATTGGATGAATGGTTCCAGCCAAAGAGATTCGCTCCACCAAAAGCTGCGCCGGTCGCCGCTTCCAGATAGCTCTTCGATGAGTTGTTCATGAGGAATCCATGAAAGAGATAGCAAAAATTGTAGCAAGTTTAACGGCTGTGTGCGTAGCTGCCGCTTTGATTCTAGGTTTTGTCTACGCCCAGACCGATCACCGGAAAAAGGAAATTGAAGAAAAACGTCATAAGGAGACGATTCAATCCTTGCTCGGATATGGCCCCGAAAAGAAGACGCCCGCCGATCTCAAGGTTCATCACATCGAGAGATATGTCGTCACCAGACCGGACGGTTCAACTGTCCTGGGTTACCTTGTCCCTCTGAAGGACCACAAATACTCGTTTGTGGAAATAGACCTTGACGGGAAACCCGGCGCCGTCATCGTGATCAAAGCGGACGCCGCCATTCTCGCCGATTTACCCAAAGGAACAAAGATCAAGCATGCCCAGACCCTTTATGTGGCGGACCTGGGTGACAAAAGGCTCGGTTATGTGGTCTCCGGATCCACTCAGGGTTTTAAGACTTTCATCAAGTTGATGGTGTCTCTGGACCCACAGTTTACTGTTACCGGAGTGGCCATAACACACTCTGAGGAAGACCCGGGACTCGGCGATGAAATCAAGAAGGATTTTTTCAAAAACCAGTTCACAGGTAAGACCATAGACTTGCTTAAGAAACTTACGGTCACCAAGGATCCTTTGCCATTGGAATACGCCGTTGCTCTTGATCCAGAAAAGGCAAAAAAGAAAGGTCTCACCCCTCAGCAGGTCAAGGAAATCAAGGAACAACACCTGAATGACAATATATACGCCCTTACCGGCGCCACGATTTCCAGTAAGGCCTTGACGGTAGGTGTAGTAAATACCGTGAGGAAATTCGTATATAGGCTCGATATCCTTAAAGACGCCATCAAGGATAAATCCTTGAGTGTGGCTTTTTAATGGAGGTTCATGTTGAATAGAAACATCCAGCTCCTTTGGAATGGCCTAATACCGGAAAATCCGATTTTTCGACTGGCCTTGAGTATGTGTCCTGCCGTCGCGGTTACAACTTCCGTAGAAAACGGGTTGATGCTGGGACTGGCGGTTATATTTGTCCAGGTCTTTTCAAGCTGCACTGTGGCTATGTTCAGATCATACATTCATCCGAGGATTCGTATCCCCGCCTACGTCATAGTGATTGCCCTCTGGGTGACGGTCATAGACATGATTTTGCCGGTCATCTCACCCGATGTTTATAAAAAGGTGGAATTATTCGTCAAACTTATCGTCGTCTTCGCCATCATCATCTCACGACTGGAATTGTTCGCATCCAAAGAACCTCTGGTTCCTTCATTTTTTGATGGCATGGGCATGGGACTTGGCTTCCTGCTTGGCCTGGTTGTCACCGGCGCCATCAGGGAGTTTTTTGGAACTGGGAAAATATTCGGATTTGAAATCCTGGATTCCGGACCATTGCTGATCATGATTCTGCCGGCGGGCGGCTTCTTCGTGATTGGTTTCATCATGGCGGCCTTCAACTGGATTGAATACAAGATAACCGGAAAAATACCAACCTCGGGAGGAGCGCATTAAGAATGAAAAAGACACGATTATCCCGAGCCACTGCGCTCATTGGAGCAATCATTGCGCTGAGCCTCATGACTGTGAGTTTTTCCGAGGCGTCTCTGAGCGGTTCTTTTAACAGAGACAACGAGATAGCCGTATCTTTCGGAACTCCGGTTGATGAAGCGTGGGCCAAGAATCCGGCAAGTTTTAACGTATTCCAGAAAACCGACCCAGATATAAAAATTCCGGTTCTGTCAGTTGCGCTGGACGCTCGACGGACATCGGCGGTTCTGAAATTTCAGGACCCTCTGGACATGTCTTCTGAATACACCGTTGAGGCCAAAGACGTGGCCTCAGACGGAAAGTCGCTTGGCAAACTTGAATTTTCCGTCAAGAAAAGTCAGGCTCAGATCCTGTTTACAATACTTCTGGGCGCCATGCTCATAAACAACTTTGTTTTTACAAAGTACTTGGGGCTTTGTATTTTCTTCGGAGTTTCGCAGAAGAAAGACACAGCCATTGGAATGGGCATTACATTTACGGTGGTAATGGTACTGAGCGCCATTTTCTGCTGGGCTATCTATACCTACATTCTGAAAGCACTTCAGTTACAGTTTCTCCAGATCATAGTGTTCATCGGCACAGTGGCCATTTTCGTCCAGGCCATGGATACGATCCTGCGCAAGGTGAACCCCTACCTGTTCAAGAAGCTGGGCGTTTTCCTTGTGTTGATAGTCACGAACTGTATCATTCTGGCTGTTCCGCTGATCAACGTAGATAGCGGTTATGGTCTTTTTGAGAGCATGACAGAGGGCTTGGGAGCGGGAATCGGATTTGCGATTGCCTTGTTCCTCATGTCATGCGTCAGGGAAAAGCTGGAATTATGTCGAGTGCCTGCGGTTTTCAAGGGCCTGCCGGTAGCATTTGTGGTGGCCGGACTCTTCGCATTGGCGTTTCTGGGCTTTTCAGGTTTGTCTATCTTCTAGAGGTTTAAACGAGATCAAAAGGAGACTCATAGTTTCCTTGGAGGCGCTAAAAAATGGACAGTGTATGGACAATAGCTCTTAATGGCATATTGTTTTTCCTTGTTTTCGGAATACTTTGCGGTCTGGCGCTTGCAATCGCCGCAAAGAAATTCGCTGTAAAAGTCGATCCCAAGATAGAAGCTGTGCGAGCCTGCCTTCCCGGAGCTAACTGCGGCGCCTGTGGGTATGCGGGTTGTGAATCGTACGCTGAAGCGGTGGTGACTGACCCGAACTGCCCGACGAGCAAATGCGCCCCAGGCAAGCAGACCGTGGCCGAAAAAGTGGCGGAAATCACTGGTAAGGCGGCAGGCGCTGCTGCTCCCATCATTTCAGTTCTGCGATGCTCAAGAAATGAGGGACAGGTTGCAAAGAAATATTCCTACATCGGTTATGACACCTGCCAGGGTGCAGCAATAGCTTTCGGAGGGCCATACGAATGCACATTTGCCTGCATTGGATATGGTGATTGTGAAGCGGCTTGCCCCTTCCATGCAATTCACATGAAGGATGACATGCCGGTCAT
>CAZGVM010000015.1:14164-17516 GCA_964528855.1 uncultured Desulfomonile sp.
ATAGACCCTGACGCCTGCACCGGATGCGGTGTTTGCGTGAAGAATTGCCCCAAACAGGTCTTGCAACTCGTTCCCAAAGACGCCCCTGTCTATGTTCCTTGCAGTAGCAGGGATTCCGGCAAGGCTGTCACCAATGTGTGTAAAGTGGGCTGCATCCACTGCGGCGCTTGCACAAGGAAAGCCAAAGACATCATCAACATGGTCAATGACCGAATCGAAATCGATTACGCAAAATGTGATGAGGAAGCGGCTAAATCGGGTGTGTGGGCTTGTAGCAAACAATTCATTTTCAGATATATGGATACTGATCGCCAGATGAAGGCTGTTGAGCAGATTAAGGCGGAGCAGGCCCAGAAAAAGGCCGCTGCCGCCGCCAAGGCCGCTCAGGAATCCAGCGCCAAGGAATCATAAAAAGATTTTGACGGATTTTATAATCGTGATATCTTGGCTTCGGAGTATTAAATTTAGTAGTGACCGCTCTGTTTGCGAAAGGAGTTCGCAGTGAAAGACAACAGGTATGTGTGGAATCCACTTCGTATACTAAGCCCAAGGCTTGATTCTGAAGTCGAGCGTATAGAGCAGGTTCCGGAGCAAGAAGGTGTCTACTGTGACACACCGGAAAGGACTATTGTCAAGATGGTCAATCTGATGATTGACATGACAAAGATTCTCCAGACCGGATTCAAGAGCGAGAAAGAAGAAAAGCTGTGTGACTGTGAGGCTCTGTTTGAGCAGGTGCGAGAACAGGAAAAACACTGCACGACCGATCTTGTCAGAGAGTACGAAGTTCTCGGAGAGAATGTCTTCAAGGTGGCAATCCGGCTTCCCAGTCGTCTGGAGAGAATCGGCGTCACGCTCGAAGTGCTGATGAACTGCCTGAAGACCAAGATTAAAGAGGGAATCCCATTTTCGGAGAAGGCCCACAGGGAATTAAACGAAATTTTTGAGCTTACCATTGACATTCTCCAGAATCTCCGTGACGCATTTGTTACACATAACAAGTTCCTTCTGGATCATGTCAAGGCCCAGGCGGGTCAACTGGCCGATCTGGTCGAACATGCTAGATTCGGCCATTGGGAACGTCTTGAAAAAGGTTTTTGTTCCCCTTTGGCGTCGTCGATTTACATCAGGATACTTGATTCATTCAATAACATCTTTGATTATGTGAACAAGATATACCTGACCATAAATTCATTGGAAATGGCGCCGGAATAGGTTCTTTCCGTTCCGGGCGATAAAAAAACTGGAGCGTCCTCGTTATCCGCAGGACGCTCCAGTTTTTTTATGCCTGTTTATTTGGGGTTAGAAGGTGAAGAAGACTTTCTGAAGCACCTTGGGCGTATAGCCGACCACATCCAGGTAAAGTGTAATTCCACCATTGAAGAATGGCCAACCGGCGCCAAGTATCATGGCCGTATCGATATCCTTCGGATCCTTGACGACCTTTTCCTTCAAAACATGATCTATTTCGAGGGTCAGGTTGGTGAGGATTCTGTCCAGTATCTCCTCTTTGACGAATTCCTTGTCGCCCCTTCCTTCGAATATTTCGGCGACCTTGGGGTTGACCTGCTTGCCTGGCCCCATTCCGTTGTAAATATTCGGGATATTTGCGTTCACCATCTTCCTGAGCCTGTCATTGAGCTGGAATCTCTCCGGCCAGGCCTTATGACAGGTCTCTCCAACATGATAGGCGACTGCGGTTCCGACAAAAGCCAGGAGTTCGAAGGGCGCCATCGGGAGACCAAGCGACAGGCAGGCCTCGTCAACCTGCTCGAAGGTCGCTCCCTCTTCCACCATCTGGAAGCAGTCTGTAAGGAGCTTTGTCAGGAGCCGGTTAACCAGGAAGGCTGGTGAATCTTTGACTAGTATAGCGTTCTTCTTGAGCTTCTTGGCGCATTCGAAAGCCGTGGCCAATGTCAAGTCATCTGTTTTGTCGCCCTTTATTATTTCGAGAAGGGGCAGGACTGCCACGGGGTTAAAGAAATGGAAGCCCACCACTCGCTCGGGGTTCTTGAGTTTGGACGCCATTTCATTAACTGAAAGGCTGGAAGTGTTTGTCGCCAGTATACATGAGGGAGAGACCACTTCTTCTGCCTGGGCGAAAACATCCTGTTTGATGTTCATTTCTTCAAAAACGGCCTCTATCACGAAATCGCAATCTGAAAAATCCTTCCAGTCAAGGGTTCCCATAAGTATGTGGAAGAGATGGTCCGCCTTGGCCTGAGTCATGCGTCCTTTACTGACCAAAGCCGATAACTCGCCCTTGATGTAACCCAGGCCCTTGTCCAGGAATTCCTGCTTGATATCCTTCATGACCACAGGAACGCCGTATCGTCTGAGAAAGAGCATGGCAAGCTGGGAAGCCATGAGACCGGCGCCGACTATACCTACTTTTTTGATCGGACGCGGCTTTACGTCTTTTGGACGCCCTACGGGTTTCTTGGCTCGCCGCTGAACCAGATCAAAGCTGTAAACACCGGCCTTACACTGACGGCTCTTTATGAGGTCTCCAAGAGCTTTGTCCTCAGCGGCGAAGCCTTCTTCCGCGCTCCTGGAAAGGTCGCATGCCGCTTCCACAAGGTCTATGGCTCTGTAGGGCGCCGGGGCCGCTCCGTGAACTCTCATGTCAGCGTAACTTCTGGCGGCGTCACAGTGCTGTTTGGCCTTGGACATATCAGGCGCCGGTCTTTCTATCTTTTCCTTGCCATCGATGATATCAACCAGCAGCGCCAGAGATTGGTCAAAAAACTCTACTGATTCGAACAGCCTGTCGGCGAGGCCAAGTTGGAAGGCCTTGGATCCGTCGATCATCCTGTTCTGGTTCATTGGGTTGTAGACTATCAGTTCCAGGGCCTTTTCAGGTCCGATTAGTCTGGGAGTGAGAGTGGAGCCCCCCCATCCGGGCACCAATCCAAGGAAGCATTCCGGAAACGCAATGGCCGGAACTCCTTTTGAAACGGTTCTATAGTCGCAATACAGCGAAATCTCCAGACCGCCGCCCAGAGCGGCGCCGTTAATGGCGGCCAAGGTCGGGATCTTAAGGTCCATTATTTTCTTCATGGCCGCGTGACCGGCGGCCCCTATCTGGCGACCCTGCTCGAATGTGTTGATGAAAGGCACCTGCATCAAATCTGCGCCCGCGGCGAATATATAATGTTTGCCGCAAAGCATCATGCCATTCACATCCTTGTCGGCCTCGATTTTGCCGATCGCCTTGTGCAGAGAGGCGAGTGCCTCTTCGCCGAAAGTGTTTGGTTTTTTATAATCTTGACCATTATCCATGGTAACAATCGCGATCTTGCCGACACGCGAATTGTAATATGTAGTGAGAAATAAAGTGGGCGCTTCAGCC
>CAZGVM010000015.1:17526-28614 GCA_964528855.1 uncultured Desulfomonile sp.
TAAAGCTTCCTTCGCATGGTTATCTGTCAAATCGTTTAGGAATGTTGTCATTTCATTGGTCGGAAAAATTCCGCTCCGAATCAGGATTCGTCAAACTGAAAAACTAATCCTTTTCCTTGTGTTCCTTTTTCCCCTCACGCTGAAGGTTCTTCCATATCACGGTTCCTCCCTGACCTAAGCCCACGCACATGGTAGTGAGCCCGTACTTCACTTCGGGGTGCTCCTTGAAGGCATGCATGAGATGGCAGGACAATCTGACTCCGGAAGAAGCCAGTGGGTGTCCGAACGCAATGGCGCCGCCGTATATATTCATTTTGGGGTCGTCCGGGAACTTGAGGCCGAATTCATTCATGAACGCTATGGCCTGAACAGCGAAAGCCTCGTTGAGTTCTATCAGCCCCATATCTTCGATCTTTAGGCCGGCGTTCCTGAGCGCCCTGTGAGTAGCAGGGATAGGGCCGATACCCATGATTTCCGGCTTTACGCCTGCGTAGGCGAATGATTTTAGTTCCATCCTGGGCTCCAGACCAAGCTCTTCCGCCTTGTCGGCCGTCATCAGGATGCATCCTGCGGCTCCATCGTTGAGACCGGAAGAATTTCCAGCTGTTACTTTACCCATCACCCTGAAGGGTGTCTTTAGTTTGCCTAATCCCTCCAGCGTGGTTTCCGGTCGGGGTTGCTCATCTTTATCAGCCACCACCCAGCCGTCTTTGGTGTAAACGGTCATCGGCACGATCATTTCCCCAATTTTTCCGGAGGCTATGGCTTGGGCCGCTTTGTGCTGGCAATGCAATGAATATTCATCCGTCATGTCTTTCGTGATGTCGGGGAACATGTCGTGAAGATTTTCAGCTGTCATTCCCATGGACATGGCGCTTTGATCCACCAGTTTATCTGTGAGGAACCGCGGATTTGGATCAGCCGTGGCGCCCATGGGGTGATGTCCCATGTGTTCAACTCCGCCGGCTATCGCCACATCGCAACCGCCCATAGCTATCGCTGAGGCGGCCGCCGTAATGGCGCTCATCCCTCCGGCGCACATCCTGTCTATCGAGTATCCAGCGACCGTTGCCGGCAATCCCGCCAATATTACGGAAGTCCGTCCAAGTGTCAGTCCCTGATCTTTTTCCTGACAGAACACGCCCCATGCGTTTTCTTCAATCATCTCGGGTTTCAGTTTCGGATTGCGCCGCATCAGCTCACGAATCACCTTTACGACCATATCGTCTGCTCTTGTATTCCAGAACACGCCTTTCTCTCCGGCTCGGCCGAAAGCGGTCCTTATTGCGTCAACTAATACTACTTTTCTTGCTTTCATATTTATAACTCCAATCTCGATTAAACTAGAGCGAACGATTCCTCTGGGAGGTCAATGGCTGAACGTTCACCGCTCATTATTGCCCTGGCCTTGCCCGGCGCAAGTGACAGGATGGTGTTGGCAAAGAATTCCGCCGACGCGACTTTTCCTCTGTAAAAAGCCGCTGATCTGTTGGCTCGTAGCAACTCGTCTTTCTTTTCCTGAGTGTCCGCTTTTGCGTCACTGTAGAGTTCATCAAGTCGGCGATCAGCTATTACCGCCTGCCACAGAAGCATGAAGCCGATGGCCACATCTCCAAAAAGTTCAAGATAAGGGGTAGCGTAGAGGATCGGCGTCATAAAATCTTCGGTAATACTCTTGAGTCCGAAGTATCTGGTCACTTCAATGAGATGTTTTCTGGCTTCTTCGAAGGGACCCGTAACGTCTTTAAGACGATAATTCTTTTTTGCAAGTTTAAGCAGGTTGCCTGTTTCCGACACTATGTTCTTGAATAAAAGCCCCTGTTTGTATCCAAGTTTACGGCCTACCAGGTCGAGAGCCTGAATGCCGTTTGTGCCTTCATAAATGGAGGCTATTTTGCAGTCTCTCAGGAACTGTTCAACCGGGTATTCCCTGCAGTAACCGTAGCCGCCATGCACCTGGACCGCCAATTCCGTAACCCTGAAACCCATGTCGGTGCTCCAGGCCTTGCAGATAGGAATCAATATATCCAGAAAACCCTGATACTTATCGCCTTCTTCCTGGTTGGTGGACAGATGCACACGGTCTTCACAATAGGCCGCGTAGTACAGTAGAGCCCTCATGCCTTCGGTCACACTCTTCATCCACATCAGCATTCTGCGGACATCAGGATGCTGGATTATAGGAACCTTCGGCGCTCTGGGGTCTTTCATCGTGGTAATTTCGGGGCCCTGGAAACGCTCCTTGGCGTATTTTAGCGCATGCATGTAGGCTGTGCTGGCTTGGGCGAGACCCTGCACTCCCACCGACAGTCGGGCTTCATTCATCATGTTGAACATGATCTTCATGCCATCGTTCTCTCCGCCCAGAAGGTAACCGATGCAATTGTCCTTCTCGCCGAAATTCAGGGCGCATGTCGCTGAGGCGTGAATACCCAGCTTCTTTTCGGTAGCCATGCACACCACGTCGTTATCCACCCATTCGCCGTTCTCCTGTCTCTTTTTGGGGACTATGAAGATGCTTATGCCTTTGGTGCCGGCAGGGGCCCCTTCAATTCGGGCCAACACCAGGTGAATGATGTTCTCAGTGAGGTCATGATCTCCGGCTGAAATAAATATTTTTCCGCCCTGTATGGAGTAGGTCCCGTCAGGCCTCTTGACAGCCTTGGTCCTCAGAGCGCCGACGTCGCTGCCCGCCTGCGGCTCTGTCAGGCACATCGTTCCACAGAATTCACCGGTGTACATGCTGTCCATGTACAGGCGCTGCTGCTCTTCAGTTCCATAAAGCTCGATGAGCCTGGCCGACCCGATTGTCAGTCCTGGATACATCATCAGAGACTGGTTAGCCGAAACGAAAAGTTCCATGGTCGCAATGTAAATTACGTTCGGGAATCCCTGGCCACCCATTTCCTGAGATACCGGCAAAGCCGCCCAGCCTCCCTCGCAATAACGCTGATACGCCGCGTGGAAACTCTCGGGAACCGTCACCTGACCGTTCTCAAGTTTCACGCCCTTCTGGTCACCGTCGGCGTTGGTGGGCGCTATCTCTCTCTCCGCAAGTTTTTGAGCGGCGTCCAGAACCATGTCGAACATGTCACGTGAAAACTCGCTGAACTTTTCCGACTGGCAAAGGTCCTCGACGTTGAGTTGTTCGTAAAGCACGAACTTCGCATCGCGCTCGTCAACTAAAAGATTGGCCATAATCCTTACTCCTCCTTGGGGTCTGTGGATGATATATTTTTCCAGGAAAAAAGCTGACTTAATAAATTATAAGGAAATCCTGGCGCCGAAAAGTTTGCTCCTGGAGGTCTAATGCAGCGAAAAAAACAACATCTGGATTTCCAAAATCGGGCTCATTTTTAATATCAATTACACCTTATGAGTTAATATCTCAAGAAAAAAAATTCCTTACTGAATCAGTAGACAATTATTCTTGGCTTTTTCGATCTATTGACTTATTTTCTGTTAAACATGATTGATAACAGCATAATTCAATATCCAGGAATTCGGACTACTGTGATTTTAGGGATGAACGGAGCCAAAAATGATTGAAGAGACAAATAGAAAAGTGGTCGAGCTATTTCGCTCAGGAAATTATTCTGAAGCCGAGACGTGCGCCGGGGAAGCGCTGGCAATGGCGGAAAAAGATGATTCGGTTGATTTTCAGCAGCAGGCGACGTGCATGAACAACCTTGCTGAAATATACAGGGTTCAGGGGCGTCTACAGGAGGCTACACCTCTTTGGAAGCGCGCATTGGAGATTCGGGAGCAAAAGCATGGAATACAGCATCCCGAGGTTGCGATAATTTTAAACAATCTTGGCGGCGCCTATTTTGAACAGGGGGAATATTCCCAGGCTGACATACTTTTCAGGCGCGCTTTGCAGATCCTTGAGAATGTTGTAGGTCCGGAGAGTCAGGCGGTAATATCGTGTCTGAACAATCTGGCGGCCGTGAACATGACCATGGAGCGCTATCCTGTCGTCAAGACCTACTATGACAAGGCGCTGATGCTCACTGAAAAACTGATGGGAGCGGACAGTGTCGAGGTGGGCTTAAGTTTGAATAGCCTCGCGGGGTACTATGAAAAGATGGAGAGATATGCTGACTGCGAACCCCTTTACAGGCGCGCTCTGGGTATAGCGGAAAACAAATTTGGCCCTCATCATCCTCACGTGGCGTCTTCACTGAACAATCTGGCCGGCGCCCTGACCGGGTTGGGGAAGTATGACGAGGCTGAAGACCTTCTTGTGAGGGCATGTGAGATCATGAAAAAGAACTACGGCGCAAGCGTGTTGACCAAGTCGAGCTTTGAGAATCTTCTGGAGTTTTACCAGGGGGTTGGAAAAGCCGACAAAGCCGCTGAAGTCAGAGACATTCTCGAATCAATGTAATTCGCTTGCAAACAGGACTTGACCTGCGCCGGGGCACAATTGATGGACCTTCACGATCCGGAGTTGACCTTTTAACGATTTACAGTCACCCCGGATCGTGTCGGTCTTGACGGATATCACGCGTGGCCTATGTCCAGAGTCGATCAGATACTGAACTTCCACGCGCAAAATTCGGTTTCGGGCACGCGATCGGGTGGGCACCACAGACAGTCAACCTTAATCTTTGGGTCAATAGCGTGAGCAAAATCCGAATATTCGATCAGGCCCGCTGATTTGCAAGGATAATGGTCCAAACCCTTACGGCGTCTGGCAGACTGAACACGACATTCAGTCATGGTAAAAATCATGGCCCCTGATTCATCCCATTTGATAGAATGGGCGTTGATGGTGGAATATATTCTTAGCTGAACTGCCGACTCCAGCGCCTTGAGACCGCCTGCCTCCGGTAGTTCCAGGAATTTCCTGATCTTGGAGGCTTCCATTTTTGCGAATAGGGACCAACAGCAGTCATTGATGGCCTTGGCCTCACCCATCCCTTTTTCTTTCTCGACTTCCTGGAACCATAGACCGTCTCCGGTCAGCCACGTTTTGGCTATTTCTCCAATACAAATCAGAAGCTCTTCACGGGATTTATTCAGCAGGGCGACAGGCAACCCGTCCCTGGTCGGGATTCCAAAGAGGGGGTACAGGCGTGCGCCAATGGATGGGAAGAATTTCTCTATAGCGTTTGATTCCATTTGAAGGGCGTCCGTAGTTCCAATCCTTCTGGCCGTCTCCGCAAACCACATTCCGTAATGTGTCAGGACTTCTCCCAGATAAAGTCCGATCAGTTCAATCAATTGTTCCTTTGTCAAATCGGTTGCTTCAAATGACTTACCATGAGGCATGTGATTGTCCTTCTTCTAAAGAATTTGTTCAGGATTTCCTTAAAAAGTGGCCTGATTTTCCACCCTTTTTCTCTACCAGCCTGATATTTGTTATGAACATCTCTCTATCAACCGCCTTGCACATGTCATAAATGGTGAGAGCAGCGCATGAGACGGCGGTCAGGGCTTCCATCTCGACCCCTGTCTTTGCAATGACTTTCACTATGGCTTCTATCTCGATGCAAGACTTTTCGATATTGGGGGTAAAATCCACTTTCACCGAGGTCAGCGTAAGAGGATGGGCCAAGGGAACAAGTTCAGGAGTTTTTTTTGCGCCCATGATTCCCGCTATTCTGGCTACCCCAAGCACGTCGCCCTTTTGGGCGCGATTCTCAAGGATCATGCCAAGTGTATCAGGCTTCATGTGAGTTTCGCAGCGTGCCACTGCAACCCTTTCCGTGATATCTTTGGCGCCGACATCTACCATTATCGCCGACCCATGGTCGTCGAAATGACTAAAACCGGACATCTCCAACCTCCATGAGCGACCTACGAATCCTTGTCATTGATCTTGAGCCTGTAATGCAGTGCCCTGGCATGGGCGGCAAAGCCTTCATATTCCGCAAGAACGAGCGTTTTCGGAGCAAGCGACAGAAAACCGCTCTTGTTGACTACGGAATACGACATCTTTCTGGTGAAGTCTCTCACAGATAGGGCTGAAGCGGTTCGGGCGAAACCGGAGGTCGGTAATATGGCGTTGGGTCCAATTGCATAATTGGCAAGAGTTCCAGGGGTCCATTGCCCGATTAACACTTCGCCGGCGGTCCTGATCTTCTGAAAGGCTGTGTCATTGTCCCTGAGCAGGAGTTGTAAATGCTCGGGAGCAAAACCATTGATGAAATCGATAGCGTCGGGATCGCTTTTTGCGAGAACTATTCCGCCGCTTTCCGTCAGCACAGTCTCGCAGAAACCACGTCTGTCGGCCGGTAGTGCTCTGATCAGTTCCGGAGCTATTTTCATGAACTCTCTTGCTAAGTTTTCGTCTGTAGTGACAAGGTAAGCAGAGGAATCGGGGCCGTGTTCAGCCTCTATAAGCAAGTCTGTGACCGCCATTTCAGGAGAGACTGAATCGTCGGCATAGACAATGGCTTCACTCGGACCGGCCTCCGGACCGGTGTCTATTTCCGTTGACAGAGCCTTTTTTGCTGCCAGGACGTATCCCGACCCTGGCCCCACTATCTTATCGACTCTCGGGATGGTCTGCGTCCCGTACGCAAGAGCCGCAATCGCCTGAGCGCCGCCGACGGAGTAAATTTCCCTGACACCGATCATCGCAGCCGCCGCTATCGTGGCTGAATCAGCATTTCCCGTCACGTCCGGGGGACTTACGGCAACTATGCGTTTTACCCCGGCCACTACCGCAGGTATGGCCGCCATCATCATCATCGATGGAAACGACCCCTTGCCGCGTGGAACGTAAATTCCGACTGAATCCAGCGGTATGGTCTTTTCTCCGGCGACTATGCCGCTCGAAATCTCGGTCTGGATTATTTCGGGCTCTTTCTGGAGTTCATGGAATTTTCTTATGTTTGAAATTGAGATTTCAATAGCTTCACGCAGACGCGCCGGAAGTTGAGTGACGGCTAGGGACATCCGTTCTTCCGACACCCGAAGTGAATCCACACTGAGTTCGACTCCATCGAACTGTTTGGTGAAATCGAGTAGCGCCTTGTCGCCATATTGCCTGACTTGATCAAGAATGGGCGTGATTTGCCGGATCAGATCTCCAAAATCGACCTTCGACCTTCTGTATAGTCTTCTACGACCTCGAGGGCTGAGTTCCTCGAGCTTGATGAAGTTTATCCTCATGTTCAATCACTCCAGGCTGACCTGTTTTTTTACCTTGAACCGGTAAATTTATCTAGTGTTTTTAAGTTCAGCTAAATCGTATTCCCGTTATCGCATCCCCATTATTTTATTTGCAGAAAAAATAATATATCATGAAAGGGTGTTTTTTACTGATAACCTGAAAGGTGTTTTCGAAGGTTATGGATAAAGACTTTAACAAAGCCGACTGGGAATTTTTCGTAGTTGCCCTGAAGGAAGAAGCCAGGGATGTCCTGTGGTCAGTAAAACTGGACCTGGACCCTGACATACTCATAAAAAGCGCGTTGGAAGATCTTCAGGCTCTGGCCCCAAAGCCTGAGAGTATGGAAACAAGATCCCGGGAAGAGATATGGAACCAGGTAAGGGAGAGGCTCGTCACAGCGGCTTATGCGCTAAGGCCCCATTGCGTGCGATGCGGGACATGCTGCGAGAAGGGGAGCCCCACTTTGTTAAAACAGGACGATGCGCTATTTGTTAGCGGTGTGGTGACTCCGGAAAATGTATTTACAATCCGCAGGGGCGAACAGATTTACGATCCGGACACCGAACAGACTGCCTCGGCGGACAGGGAATTTGTCAAGATCAGGGAAACCCCGGGTGGCGCATGTGTTTTTCTGGATAGCTCTGACAAGAGTTGCAAAATCTATGGTTCGAGGCCCATTCAGTGCCGGCGTCAGGAATGCTGGAATCCCAAGACCACCTTGCAGCAGGATGATGAATTGCTCTCTAGGGAAGACCTTCTCAGCGTAACCGGTGATCTTTGGGCAATAATCAAAAAACACGAGGATCGCTGTTCCCAGGATAGCTTTTCCCGTGAAATAGCCCGGTTATCTGCCACCAAAGGGCAAACCGTGGATGATTTACTGAACATCCTTGCGTTTGATCATCATGTGCGGGATTTCGTGATGGCCAATATCGGCGTAGCCCCACCATTCATGGATTTTTTCTTTGGCCGGCCTTTAAGTCTCACCCTCGGTCAATACGGGCTTCGTTTGGATGAGAGCGACGACGGGTCCTATTACCTTACGGTCGAAGAGAGTCAGGGGAGTGAGCCGACGCAACGTGACGCCGAACATGACTGAACTGATGAAGAGCTAGTAATCTCTGTAAAACAGGGATCTGGGGCCGAGTCTGCGCGGACTGTGGGGGTCAAACCCTTTGAGGCGATAAACATGGATCTTTCTGATCGATTCCCCGTGATACATGACGTCGAATACCTCCAGCGGCTCCACGGACGCGCAGTTTTCATAGATGGTGGCAAGCGTGTCTGAAGTCGGCTCCAGAGGTTTGGGCGAGACAAAGATTATTGTGCGTCCGGCCAGGTCATCGAATGACCTGTGCCAAATATCGAACTGTGTGGGACGTCCCCAGGGCGCCAGATACCTGACCTCCGGTTGGCCCGGCACGTTAAACTCCAGCAACGCCGCTAACTGGTAGCTGTCGGCGGCTATTGTTTCCCCTTCTTTGACAAGTTTGCCGACATGGATTCCGAGCCTGTCCCAATCGCGGGTCTCCCAGACTATCCTGTCCGCTTTGGCGCCCCATCTCTCCATGGACGCCGGAATAAGTCCCAACCATGCGTGTAACACCACCACGCTCACTATAAACAAAGAGGCTGCGATGGAGCGCCTGACAAATTTTGCCGCCCAAGGTTTTCCTCCCCAGTTGAGCGCTCCGGTGTCAGGGCTGTAAAAACTCCAGACAGCCAGCACGCAAGGTCCGATGTAGCCCGGAATACTCCAGTTGGCTTCAACGTGACCGCGAAAAGACTGGACAGAGAACAACAATAACGGCATTCCGAATGACAGACATAAAACCTGCGCCGGAACCGGTTTTGCGACATTGATCCAAAGCGCTTTACCGCAGGCCATTATCATGACGACATATAACAAGGGTGAAATGAGAATAAACTGGGCGATGTTAAACCCCAGGCCGTCCTCTATGCGCCTGCTCACACTCACGGCGCCCGAGCCGATGAAAAGAATGTGACTCAAAGACGCCCAGTCATGCAGCCAGTTCCAGTACAGGATCGGTAACAGGAACAGCAAGGCTGTGGCCGCCGCCAGCCAGGGCGTTCTTGTAAGTAGCAGTCTTCGCTTATCTTTTTGCCACAACAGGAAAATAAACACGCAGCCCAGGCTGATAATGCCCGTATACTTGCTCAGGATCGAAAAACCGATGGCCGCGCCCGTCAGATAAAGCCAACTCTGCCTGTCATCCTGCAGGAACCTGGTGAGCAGCCATATCGTCAGGGCAGTGAAGAACACCAGGACATTGTCGTGTATGGCCGAAGCGCCTCCCAGTAGCGCCACCGGTGTCATATTGAAAACGAAAGTTGCCGCAAGCGCATGGCGACGTCCACCGAACAAGTTGACACTGCATGAGTAAATCAGCGCCGAACTCAACACAAGCAGTATGATGAACGGAAGACGCACAGAGAAAGGTGAGGAATAACCGAAGATAGACGTAGATAGCCGTATTATGTAAGCCACCATTCCAGAATTGTCAAAATACGACCAGTCAAGTCGTCTGGACCATGCCCAGTAACTGCATTCATCGGGGATCAGGTTCACGAAAGCGCTTGAAAAGACGTGCCACGCAAGGACAACGGCCAGGCCGGCCAACATAAGCGCTTGGGAAGGTTCTTTGGGTGTTTGTCCGTTCGTATCATTCATGGTCTGAGCGTGGCCCCGAGTCCGGTTGACAACCTGCGCAGGATGTCAGGTGACTTTACTGGACTGAACATGATGTTCCGGGCCTGCATTTTTCTCGCAATGTTTCCAGCCTAAGGTCATGTGTCGATTCTATCTGTATTGTCGCATGAGCCACTTTCAGACTTTCCCTGAGTATCCGGTTCATGTCGTCCAGCACCCTGTTTCGGTCCTGTTTGTCATCCGATAGCACCACATGCGCCGACAGATTGACCTCCGAACCTGCAATGCTCCACACATGCAGGTCGTAAACACAGCAGACGCCGTCCACGGAGACCAAGGCCAGTTCTATTTTCCCCACATCATACCCCTTGGGAACCCCCTCCATGAGAATGTGAAAAGACTCCGAAACCAGTTCCCAGGAAGAATACAGTATCAACACTCCGATCAACAGGCTCACCAGCGGATCCACCCAGCAGAATTGGGTGAAAATGATCACTATGCCGGCTATTACTGCGCCGAGTGAGCCCAGGGCGTCGGACACAACATGCAGGAACGCCCCTCGTACGTTGATGCTGTGAGTGGAACTCCTGTAGAGCAATGCGGCCATCACCAGGTTGATGATCAACCCGAACAGCGCCACGAGAAGCATCCCCTTTCCCTGGACACTCACGGGATCATACAGCCTCTGGAAAGCCTCGTAGAAAATTACAGCGACGATTACCCACAAGGCCAGGCCGTTAAAAAGCGCGGCCAGTATCTCTGTCCTCTGAAGACCGAACGTATGCCTGTCACTAGGGCCTTTCCTGCCGATTCGTATGGCCAACAGTGATAAACCCAGAGCCATTGAGTCCGAGAGCATGTGACCGGAATCCGCCAGCAGGGCAAGTGAATTGAACATGAAACCGCCGACCGCCTCGACTATCATGTAAATAACCGTCAGGCCCAGCGCCAGGCCCAGTCTCCGTTCACTCCCGGAATCATCGTGATAGTGGCTATGATCGTTATGTTCCATGCGCAGTTCCGAATATTGTTACAGGCGCCCAAAGTAAATCTTTTTTGCGATTGGGCAATTTAAGTTCTCAACATTCACAAATATTACACGGATCATACACAGGCTTTAATCCGGTTGCAAATAATTGAAACTGTAATTGAAGTCATTGCACAGCAAAAAATGAGGCGTACTTACTACTCAACCCGAGTCAACATTCAACAATTACACATGAATAAAATATTATTTTATTAGTTTCATTTGATGGCTATTATGTGATAAGAAGGTTTTTGTAACCTAGTG
>CAZGVM010000016.1:0-13454 GCA_964528855.1 uncultured Desulfomonile sp.
AACCGTATCCTGTGACCACAATCACATCGGTGTCATATTGACTCTGACGAATTTGCTTTAGCATTGTAAGGCCATCCATGCCAGGCATTTTCATGTCTGTGACCACGACGTCGTACTGTACTTTCCTTGTGGCTTCCAGAGCCGCCTCGGGCTCAGTAAACAGGTCGCACTGGTATCCGAGGCGAGAGACAGATTCCTGAATGAATCTGGCGACAAAAGGGTCATCATCCACTACTAATACCCTTTTAGGTTTGTCCATGTCTACTGAAGCCGCTTCCACAGGTTTCTCCTTGACAAAACCTTGATGCTGTTTTGCCGGTTACGAATAACAAAAATTTAAAACAACCAAATCAAATCAACCAGTAAATGATGGACGATACTATAGTCACAATCAGCGACGCCCAAAAAGCAGACCAGAAACTATCTATCTGCATCCCCAATTCCAGCTTACCTACAAGGTAGAAAAGTGAAGCGTTGATGACAAACACAAAAAGACCCAAGGTAAGGAAAGTAATTGGAAATGTTAAGAAAATTAGAATCGGTCTGATGAAGGTGTTCAGTATGCCCAAAACAGCTGCAGCGACTATTGCCCCACCAAGCCCCTGAATTCTGACGCCCGATACGAAAGTCGGCACGACTAGAACCGACACAGTCATAATTATCCAGAAAACAATTACTCGCATGTTTTACACCTTTTCACATTAAAGGGACAGGACTGTTCCGGAACAATGTAACCTTGTTCGTGATCTGAAAACATTCTGACCTCAGTTGCCGGTTACCTTCAGAAGGTCCTGTTTCCCGGAATTAACATCTGCTCTGAAGCCATATTTATTAGAAGTCAGCCTAATTACTTGTTAAGGGGTCTCCAAACTTGAAGCTTTTGGGGGCAAAAAAACCAGTTCGGCCCAAATTCCAGACTACCAATGCTCACCATTATCGCGTCTGATGACCTATTTTACAAGTAGGTTACATTGCTGACACCTGGTCATGAAATTGGTTCATAAAACAAAAAAGCAGCTCCATCGAGATGAAGCTGCTGAATTTAAAAAAACAAACTGGCCATTCTTATGTTGGCGCCGCGAATGACGGGTGACAAACAACCAGTCCAGACTCGAGGACTATATCACGTTCCCATCTCCCAGGACGAGAGATATTTTACCTGTTCGGGAGTCAATGTGTCGATTTTTGTTCCCATTGATTCCAGTTTTAGACGTGCGATCTCGTTATCGACTTCATCGGGCAGTTTGGTAACGCCCTTGGCCATGCCCTTTCCCAACTTTACGAGGTGCTCACTGGCAAGAGCCTGATTTGCAAAACTCATATCCATAACTGAGGACGGATGACCTTCCGCCGCTGCCAGGTTTATCAGGCGACCCTCACCCAGCAGAACTATCCTTCTACCGTCGGCCATCGTGTATTCATCAACAAATGCCCGGATCGCGCGTTTGGAGACAGCCAATTCCTCAAGTGAACTAATGTCTATCTCAACATTGAAGTGACCTGAGTTGGAGACAATCGCGCCGTCTTTCATCTTTTCGAAATGTTCCTTGCGGATGACACTCGTATTGCCTGTTACGGTGCAGAAAAAGTCACCGATAGGAGCGGCGTTGGCCATTGGCATGACATTGTATCCGTCCATGGCGGCCTCGAGGGCACGCAATGGATCGATCTCGGTCACAACCACTCGGGCGCCCATGCCGGCGGCACGGGATGCCAGGCCGCGACCACACCAGCCATATCCGCTAACAACAAAGCAACTCCCGGCCATTAGGCGGTTGGTGGCGCGCAGGATTCCGTCAATAGTGCTTTGCCCGGTTCCATAGCGGTTATCAAAAAAGTGCTTGGTGTTAGAATCATTCACTGCAATCACGGGGAAAAGAAGAACACCTTCATCGGCCATGCTCTTGAGTCGAATAACGCCTGTGGTCGTCTCTTCAGTTCCTCCCAGCAGGTTAGCCACCAAATCGGGACGCTGCGCATGAACCGTGCTCACCAAATCAGCCCCGTCATCCATGGTGATGTGCGGTTTAGGATCCAGGCAGGCATTGATGTGCTTGTAATATGTCTCTGTGTCTTCACCTTTTATCGCATAAACATGGTAGCCTTCACTAACCAAAGCGGCGGCAACATCGTCCTGGGTAGAAAGCGGGTTAGAGGCGCAAACATAAACTTCTGCGCCACCGGCAGCCAATGTTCTTACAAGGGCTGCTGTTTCAGTCGTTACGTGGAGACATGCGGCAAGTTTTATTCCCTCTAGCGGGCGCTCCTTGGCAAACCTGTCACGAATCATCCTGAGAACCGGCATAGTGCGCTCGGCCCACTCTATCCTTAATTTACCAGCCTCTGCCAGAGACATGTCTTTGACGTCGTAGTCCATGAACTCTCCTTCAACGGAATTGTCAGGGCCTTTAGGCCTTCCGTTAATGTAAACAGGACGACCCGGAAGTGTGATTTCCAGATCGCCCGAATTAATAGCCTGATTTTTCGTATTGTTTATATGCCCGCGGCTTTTTTAAGCTCATCAACCCTGTGAACGCTCTCCCAGGTAAAGTCAGGGTCATTTCTTCCAAAATGACCATTTGCCGCTGTCTTTTTGTATACCGGCCTCAACAGATCCAGATAAGAGATAATCTGTGCGGGTTTGAAGCTGAACAGACTATTGACGATCTCAGACAATTTGACATCGTCAATTTTGCCTGTTCCGTATGTGTCTACCATCAAGGATACAGGCTCTGGGTATCCTATTGCATAAGCGACCTGGACAATACACTTCTCTGCCAAACCGGAAGCGCATATGTTTTTTGCAACGTGCCTGGCCATGTAACAGGCGGATCTGTCAACCTTTGAGGGATCCTTGCCGGAAAAAGCTCCGCCACCATGCGCCCCATAACCACCATAAGTGTCCACTATGATTTTACGACCCGTCAAACCGCAATCGCCAAGGGGACCACCTACAACAAAGCGGCCGGTAGCGTTTATGAGATATTTGGTTTCGTTTGTGAGAAACCGAGAGGGGATGGCTTTTTTGACAACTTCTTCAATGATGCCTTCTTTGATCTGGGCATAGGTGACATCGGGCTCATGTTGGGCCGCAATCACCACAGTGTGAACTTCCTTGGGGCGTCCATCTTCATATCGGATGGTCACCTGGGATTTGCCATCCGGTCTCAGAAAACCGAGTTCACCGGATTTCCTGACCTCCGCCAGACGTGCCGTCAGTTTGTGAGCAAAACTGATTGCCATCGGCATGTATTCTGGCGTCTCATCACAGGCATAACCAAACATCAAACCCTGGTCACCCGCGCCCTGCTCGGGAAATAGACCTTCTCCCGCTGTTACCCCCATCGAGATATCAGGAGACTGCTTGTCAAGGGTCACCATAACCGCGCAGGTGTCACAGTCAAATCCCATGGCCCCATCTGTGTAACCAATGTCTCTAACTGCCGTTCGAGCTATATTGGGAATGTCAACGATGGCCTTCGAAGTGACTTCGCCGGCTACCAAAACAACACCAGTAGTAACAAGGGTTTCACAAGCAACCCTAGACTTCGGGTCTTGCTCGAGCATAGCATCTAATATCGAATCGGAAATTCTATCTGCGACTTTGTCGGGATGTCCTTCCGTTACGGATTCGGAAGAGAACAGATAGTTTCGAAGCCCCATCGCGATTCCTCCTTTGGGCACTCTGTAAATTGTAATCCATAAACGCAGAATGTTAATCACATTTTATGTTTTTCGTCAAGACCCAAATTTATTTATCGATACCTGGCATGATCTGAAAAAAATTCCCTTTATTCAGACTTTCCAAGCACTCGTGTGTATACTGAATGAGGCATGGGATGATGACAGAGTCAGCAAAAAGAACATATTTGTCAGATTACCCTTATACTTTTCCAGTGTCCGCTTCTGAAGCGAAGATGAAGGATGATCGCAAGAAGCACTACATAGATCAACAACCAGGTCCAGGCTGCGTAAAGCCCGAAATCGAAGTATGTTGTCATCATGTAAACCGGTGGAACAAAAAATATCCATGCGACCATCACCTGGGTCACCATTGCAAACCGGGTGTCACCGGCGCCTTTCAATGCCCCGGTGTAAACTATGAATATAGTGTCAAAAACGGTATATAACCCGATAATACGAACTACAAAACTACCCCGGGAAAAGAACGTTTCATGGTCCAACCCTGTATGGGATCCATTCATGAACAGCGTCAAAAAAATCTCCGGCGTCAGGCAGAAAAAAATTGATAGAACTCCTGAATATGCGATTGAAATGATCAGCGCTGACTTGACTGTCTTTTCAGCTATTTGAGGCTTCTTCTGCCCGATGCGCTCTCCAACGAGAATGGATGTGGCAATGGAGATTCCTACCATAGGAAGAAAACTCAGTGACTCAATGCTCAGGGCTATGTTTGTTATGGCCAGGTCTGACACACCGAGTTTACCCACTATCAGGACAAAGGCCGTGAAAGATCCTACGTCCAGAAGGAACTGGGCGCCGGCCGGGACCCCAAATCGCATGAGACTGACAAACAGTTTTTTGTCCCACTTCAGTTCTTTGCGTGTCTGATATTTGGCCTGAAAACGGTTCGACATAAAGAGGCAGAACCAGTACACCAAAGGAATGATGTTGGACAGAGCGGTTGCGACAGCTGCTCCCCGAATACCCATCTCCGGCAGTCCCAATCTCCCGAAAATGAGAATATAACCCAACACGATATTGAAAATGTTGGCTACCACGTTCCCGATCAGAACCACTGTCGTTTTTCCCCGGCCTGAGAAAAAGGAAGAAAACGCAGCCCCCAAGGGAACGAAAAGGCCCCCGAGCATTAAAATATAAAAATAATCAACTTCCAGTCCAATTATCGCCGGGTCGTGACCCGAACTGTTCAGAATAAAAACGCCCAAGGGAATGCAGACAATCATGACCGGCGCCGAGAGTAAGGAAAATATGGCGCCTTGCCACACGGAACGGCTAACCGCTCTCCAGTCTCCAGCGCCATGCGACTGTGCCACAAGGGTGTTGACGTACTGTGCGACCCCCTGAAAAAAACACACTATTGTAAAGTATGTTATGCCTCCCGGAGTTACAGCGGCCACAGCTTCGATGCTGTGCCAAGACAAAAACAAACGATCGATGAATAGGGTCAACGTGAGAGAAGATGTCGATAGCGCCAGGGGAATGGCAACCCTGAGCGTCTCCGGTATGCTCCCGGGCTCTCCCGATTCGAGCCTATTCCTGATCCTGTTTAAAACCTCATTTGGCAATTTCAAATACGACTAACACGTTATCAGGTATCCCATAATGGCGCTCTAAACATGGATGATTCGTCCAGCGACCTGATATCACTTGGAATCCACATGGAATGTAAGACAGGAAAAACCTGGCAGTCACTTCTTGCTATTCTGAGAAGCGGCTGTCAGGTCAAACACAATTTATATCGTGCAGCGTGAATTGATCCAGAACTACGGATTGACGGATTTTTTCAGGACTGGGGAATATTTCCATGTGATTACTTTTCTAGCGTCGAGCATCAGTTCGTTACCAGTTTGAGGGTTTCTTCCTCGCCTAGAGTGTTTTCCTTTGATTGTCCATTTTCCAAAACCAGAAATCATCACATCTTCGCCCTCGATCAAACTTCTTTTCACAATGTCAAGGAGCTTTTCAACTATTTCTGTGGCTTCACCTTTCATGAACCCACAATCATCAGCAATTTTTTTTGCGATATCCGCTTTAGTCAGAGTCATATATACCCTCCCTACATAAATACAAAAAAGGAATCTGGAATCTTCAGATTAAACCATGCAGACACAAAAAGGCAAGATATTTTTGAATTTTTTCACAATTGCGTTCACCCGCAGTAACCTTCAAAATCTGATCGGATTCAACTGCCATTCAACATGCCACCTAAAACCTCAACAAATCCAAAACTATAAGATAACATACTGACATATTTACACATTGACTCATTTTTATAAAAAACGCCCCCCTATTATTTCAAGTGAGCGCAGGCCGTTGGTGCCCCTGCCTCGTCAGGGCCTGCCTGACAAGCTCCGCGGCGTCAGGTGGTTTGAACATGAATCTTATACCGGTTTTAATGCCTATTACGTTTCCAAAGCGCATATATTTCCAGTAAGGCCTGGGTTTTCGAAACAGCCTGCAGAAGGCCGCTATAGCCTTGGAAAAATACAACATCCTTTCATCAAATCCCAAGTAAATTTCAGGACATCTGGCTGCGGCTCCGAAAATTTGCTGGACCGCCTCGTCGAGATTAAGGCGATCACTGACGTACCATAAAGGGATGGTCGGGTCTGTATGTTCATCGATAAATTTTTCTTTGACTGATATTTCCCACAGTCTCGTATGAGGATAAATTCTGACACCAAAGAAAAAATGAGCGACGTGAGTCACCGGTCTCCCGTTTTTTTTGAGTTCTTCCTGGACGAAATCGAGAGACTCTTGAAGTGTCCGGTTGGTTTCTCCAGGACCTCCGATCATGAAAAACCACCAGGCGGCGAAACGGGTCTTGTTGATGGCTTCGGCCGCCTTTATAACATCATCCTTGACGAACCCCTTTCGGTAATTTTTCAGCATGACATCTGAGACAGACTCGGGAGTTATCATGAAAGACCTGAAACCGGCACGCCACATCAATTGAAGGTATTCATCATCAAGTCCTCTGGGATGAACCCCCATAGCAGTGAAGTCAGCCTTCCACGGTCGTCTTATTATCTCTTCCAGAATTGCTCTGGAATGGTCCTGGGGGTCGTTGAAGACAGAATCGACAAACTCGAAAGTTTTGGGGCGGTATTTGAAGTAGACTTCTTCAAGTTCATCCACCACCTCGACAGGCGGCCTCAATCTGACCCTGTTACCTTCGAGAGACTGGTTGTATGTGCAGTAGATGCATCCCTGCCGACAGCCCCTTTTTGTCTGAATGTTGTAGGAGCTGCCGATGTTCTGATAGGGGGCCATATCGATCCAGCGGCCGGTGTCGGGGCTCGATGATTTAAAATTGCCAAGACTTGGGGGAGTAAGATGGAAAAACCCGTTTTCTAAAAAACCAACGCCGGGAATGTTCCTCGGACAGATACCGTTTTCCAGGCATTTCAACAAGTCGCAAAAGCTTTCCTCGCCATCCGAAACAACCATGTAATCGGCTTTAACGGAACGGAGAACATTTTCCGGCATCAGGCTGGCCCCGGAACCTCCCAGAACTACCGGAACCCCTGTCAGATTCCTGATGTAGCTGGCAAGCTCAATGACCTCGGGCAGATAAGAAACCGAATGAAACATGTTGGTGTTGTCAATGTTTCTTACCGATATGCCTATTACCTGCGGATCAAAGGATTCAACGACCACTTTAAGTTCCGAATAAACGTTTTTACCTGAAAAGCACAAGTCTAGCACGCGAACTTCGTGACCCGCAGCCTCCGTGGCCGTGGCCACATAGCACAAGCCGATGGGCGGAGCAGCCAGTATGTCAACCTTGAGATTACTGTTAATTAACAGAACTCGCACTTTTACCAACCTCTATCAACGCTGAAAAAATCCCTTCAAAATCAAAGATTGACGGCCTCCATAATTGCATAAACAACTCATAATTCTTACTGTTCCCAAAACTCCTCCCCCGTCTCACATCTTAAACCATCTCATCATAATGTTCTGAGCAAACATGATCACTGAACCTGACTCATCCAGGCCTCTGGCATTCCATGAGACACCTTTTTCATCCATGCTGTTGCGACGAGCCTCCACAACTATTCTCTCACCAGGGTTGCATTTTCGAAGCTGTGTCAATGAACCCACTGCAAAAGGTATGAGAGATCTGTTCTCAGATGGGTCTCGAAGGGCCCTATAGAAATTTATCACATGCATGAACGCTTCCAGCAGGTAAGGAGAATAAGTGTATTGACAATCCGGATACTCCCTGAAATCCTGAGCGGCAGGGTAAACGAACCGACCTCGAATAGCGCCATGAGCCGTCCCTTCCACCGAATCCATCACCCGATAACGACCCGTTAGGTCAGATCGCTGAGCGTACCAGGCCTGAACTTCCGACTGATTCAGGGGTATTGTGTCCAACTCCTCAGGATACACGGGAAAGCCTTTCATTTCATGTTTAGGACCAGCCCCTGAGTCTAATATGACCACGGCCTTGTAGTTTGGATAAGTTTTGTCTCCGGAACGTTTGACGCTCGAGGAGCCAACTTCTTCCATCGTAGCTTCCACCATCACCTCGCCGGAAGGTAATTCCAAACGCCTGCAATGAATATTTGCGACCTTTCTGTCAGTCGGCCCTACCTCAATGATGTCCAGGAATTTGGCTTCTCTCACACCTCTAACATGTAAATCAGGGTAGAGTATCTGAGCTGCTTCCATAAAGGTTTCCAAAGCCATGATTGCCGAGACCAGGGGCTTTTTCAGGAATTTAAATGGCTTATGATCGGCAATCCACAAGTCCTCGCTTTGATCGAAAATGCGTTCAGCTTCCAGAATGCCGGCAGAAAAGTCAATTGCCTTGACAGATCCGACCGAGGGGAACTGTTCCTTTCTAAAACTCACTGAACCGGCTATAAAATTTTCGCCGTTCACCTCAGGACCGCTCGTGTCCAGCGGAGCGGAAGGCAGCGAAGGCAGCGTTTTCATGAAAAGGACCGTAGCGTCCCCTGGACCAGATATTATCAACTCACGCATGAACATGGCAGACAATTCCTGTAGTGTAATATACCCTGCGTTCATGCGGCGCATAAGAGATCTTATATCTTCATTTTCCGCCATTCCAGCGCCTTCTACCGGAGGGAGTTCGAGCGCCTTGAATTTTATCGATCTATGCTCCTGGCTCAGGAATTCGCCCAAAGAGGACATCATTCTATTGCCTGATGAGTAGTTTACCTGTCCGGGATTCCCTTGCACCGCAGCAGCAGAAGACAGACTAACAAAGAATTTCAGCTTCATGGAATCGACAGACCTGAACAGATTCAGGGCTCCGGTGTATTTCACATCTACCACGCCCTTGAAATCCTCTTCACTCATCTGTTTGATGAATGAATCCTTCAGATAACCTGCCCCGTGAATAATTCCAGTAATATCGCCATGATCCGAGGCGATTTGATCCAAAACCTTTTTCGTGCGTACCACATCGGTAACATCGCAGCTATAATAATGCGCCAAAACCTCTTGAGTCTTTAGTCTATCCAAAGCCTCCAGGATTTCTACCGTCTTAGTCGAATTTTTGGACTCCAGCTCCGTACGCCCGATGAACACTATAATTGGCTTGAAAATACTCAGCCCGAGACCCAGTGATGACGTGATCCCCGAGCAGCTTCCTGAAATAACGATTACGTCATTGCCGGAAAGCTCAATTCTCTCAGCCGCATCAAAGACCAACGGATCTACGAATCCGGATTCGGTCAGAATTTCAGATTCAGAGGAGATCATTCTAACAGGCTTGTAGTTCCTGTCCAAAGCCGCCCTCATGGCCGACCTTAATTCATACCCCTGTTCCAGGGACAGAGACCTGAATTGAACTGATGAGAACTCCAAAGCGCCAGTCAAAAACATCCCGAGAATTCCTTCCTCCAGGACCTCGGCTATTCCGTCTGCTTTTCTAACTGTAAAAGCCAGTTTTCTGGATTTGGACTCAAGGAATTTTTTAAGTACAGCAAAGTAACCAGTCAGAAGACCACTCAGTTGTGAAAGATCCTTGATGTAAGAATTGAAAGTCTGGTCTATGACCACGACCAATCCTGAAACCGATTCGAGTCGATCCAGTTTTTCGCACATGGCTGCTACGCCATCCGATGTCCTTAGATCTGAACCCCTGTAGGACTCACCCCACTCATTCTGCAACATGTTCCAGTGGAGGATGTTGACTCCATAATCGCGCCGGAGCGCGTCTCCTACCTGTTTGCACAAATCCGAGGTGGCCGCTGAAACGACCACAACTGAATCCATTGGACTCAATTCAACAGGCTGAACCTTTTCCGATGTCAACGGAAGTCTCCTGAAGATGAGTCGCTTCAGCTTGTCATCCGTTTTCTCAGACTCGATTTTTTCAATCGAACCTAATCCAACGACAGGTGTTTGGTCTTGATGTGATTCGCCTGAGATTTTAATATTATCCTTCTCCAAAACGGATGTGATGCGATCCGCCAGGTCTTTGACAGTCCTGACATCCATGAATTCCTCAAGTTCAACCTTAATGTTGAAATGTCCTTCAACCGCATCCATTATTACCGGCAACCTGCTTGACCGGATCGACAGATCTTCTCTGAGATCCATGCCCGGCTCTATCTCGTCCCTCTCGTAACCGGTTACACCCATTATGATCTGAATGACGCTCTCAGTGACATCTGATTCTGGTTGTTCAGCCGGCCTTGCCGATGCAACCGACCTGGTCACGGATACCGGAACCGGTTGAGCAGGAATTGCGACCTCGGGCTGTAAAGGTAAGCCTGCAGGGATTTCCGCTCTTGAAACATTGAACATTTGTGACAGAATTGAATCCAGTTCAGCTTCAGTGTAGGCAGGGTTTACCTCACGCTTTATCGATTCCAGTAGTGAAGGCTTTATGAAGCGACCAAAACTTTGAAATACAAAAGAGCTGATTTCACGGTTTACCACTCGCTCAACCAACGACACTGGATGCGCTGAATGAATTGAGGTAGATGACGCTTGAGACAGCAAGGGAGTCTTCGCTTCTTTCTGACACGCCAAAGATGAAGTCGATGGTCCAGGGGTCTTTGAGGTCTTGAGTTCCAAAGCGCCTTTGGCATACAGGCAGCCAATTGCGTTTCGGAAAATCATGGTTTCAGCCGACGGTAAACATGTCTGAACACATTCGGCGTCAGGCAGAGTGTCAAGAATCAGATTGCTCAGAATTTCACGTGGCCCTACCTCTACGAAGAGCCTTATTCCATAGTCATTCCATAATGTTCTGACGTTTGGCATCCAGTTGACACAGGACTCCAGATGCGCCATCACGGTTTTCTTGGTTTCTGCAGTGTCATCAGTAAACGGCGCCATGGTGGTGTTCGAAATTACCGGTATTCCAGGCGGGTAAAATTGAATTCCTGCCACAAATTCTTCAAGCTCATCATGGATACAAGCCATTACAGGAGAATGGAACGCCATGCTGACCCTAAGCAGGGTGGATCGATATCCCGTTTCCTTGAGCTTGGCTCCGATTCCCTTGATCTGTTCCGTGTCTCCGCCGATCACTATCTGGTTCGGGGAGTTTATGTTCGTGATGTAAACCTTATCCTTATTTCTGCGCAACTCATCAATGACCTCCAAGGGAGCGTCACAGGCCATCATGACCCCTGGATCCACATTGATTGAGCAAGCCTTATCCATACAGATCGCCCGCTTGTTCACCAATCTGAATCCGTCTTCAAAGGAATAAACCCCGGCCAGACACAAGGCCGTCAATTCACCGAGACTGTGACCGGCCAGCGCATCGGGTTTCACGCCCAAAGAAACTAGATGTTGAACCATGGAGTACTCTAGTGTAAAAAGAGCCGGCTGTTGCCAGCGGGTTTTCTGAAGATCTTCTTCCTTGTCATAAAAAAGAAGCTTCAGGATATCGAATTCAGCGACATCAGCGGCCTTGTTCATCCAGTGTCGAATCACGGGAAAAGTATTGTATAACTCCAAGCCCATGCCGGCGTAGTGTGAACCCTGACCTGGAAAAACAAATGCCAAGGGAGGCGTCTTCTCGCTTGATTCACCGACAAAGATGCCCTGTTTTGCCAAAGCTTTCACTTTTTTTACTGTGAACCCATCGCTGACACAGAAAAGTTCATTCTTTGCCATAGCTTTTTCGGCCGCTGTTTCAGATTCGGACACCACAGCAATTCGGTAGTTCTTGCCAGAGATGTCCGCCTTGTAAGCTATCACCCCTCTGACCTCGGAAATATCGCCATCTTTCGGCGAAATGGTGGACGGTCCAAAAACCCTGGCCTTGATATCCTGCGCCTGTTGTTGAACGTTTTGTTCAAGTTGAACGACATAATTTGAGCCGCCAAAACCAAACGCATTTACCTGAAAACGTCTGGGATTACCGTCAGTATCCGGCCAAGGCTCGGGCTCTGAAGCTATCTTAAAGGAGGACTTTTCTAGTTCCATTTCAGCATCCGGCTTCACGTAGTTTAGAGTTGGAGGAATTACGCCATCGTTCATGGCCATTATTCCCCTGATAAGGCTGTTTACACCCGACGCTCCCAGAGTGTGACCGATCTGCGACTTGAAAGAGGCCAGCCATGTAGTTTTCGCCAATCCAAACACGGCATTCAAGGCCTGCACTTCTTCTATGTCCCCCTGTTTGGTGCTGGTCGCGTGACATTCAACCAGTTGAACGGTTTCAGGTCCGTATCCTGCGCTTTCAAAAGACGCTCTGATTGCCGGAATCTGTGTGATTCGAGATGATTCAACCATACCACGGTTGTTGTTACCCGCTCCCATACCTGTGATGAAGCCGTGGATCTTGGCGCCGCGTTTGATTGCCACAGACTCCCGCTCTATCACTATAATTCCGCCACCCTCACCCAAAACCATCCCGTCGCGACCATTGTCGAACGGACGACTGGCCTCGAAAGCCTCACGTTCAACTCCCGACAACCCCGCCAACGCTCCAAGAGCAGAAAATTCCAGGAAATGCATCGGAGTCAGCAATTCCTCTGCTCCGCCAATTACCGCTGCGTCTATAGTCCCGTTCCGAATAAGTTGAAAAGCGCTGTAAAGAGCCACTAGAGAGGTTGCGCAGGCGGCGGACACCGAAAAACTTGGTCCCATAAAACCATATTTATTACAGATGAAACCTCCGGCGGAGCAGTTTAGCCGACCCAGCAGAGTGGTGTCATCAACGGCAAGCCTTCCGGAAGTGATCTCATTGGCGACCGCCGCTTCCTGTTCCGGCGTTAGCTGAACTGCTCGCTTGATGTCACGCATCAGTTTGTTGATGGAAGCCCTAATTATCATCTCTTCAAGTGTCGATGCGGCCTCCCCGGCATTCTGGGAGATCATGACACTTATTCTTTCCCGAGGAATGTCTGTCTGTGAAATTCCTGATTCTTCAATGGCCTTATTAGCCAACCACATGGTGACTTTCATTGCTGAAGCCATCGTCCTGAAGTCCTGAGGAGGGATGCCAAGCTCTTTTCTTGAAACTTCAAGGTTCTGGAAGGCTCCGAATTTACAGTATGTCTTTTCGGAAACTCTGGGCCTCGGATTATAGAACTCGCTGTGGTCCCATTTTTCCGGAGGAACCTCTGTGATTCCGCATCTCAGCCTGACTGTCGCATCCCAGATTTCTTGAGGTGAATTGCCTAGGGAATTGACAACGCTCATTCCCGTCACGGCAATACGCTCCCGTTCCGTAGAGCCTTTAGCCGCCTTAACACAAACCGTCCTGCCGGATAAGAATGTCGTCTTCCCTACGGGCTGATTAT
>CAZGVM010000016.1:13464-28306 GCA_964528855.1 uncultured Desulfomonile sp.
CAAGGTAACCTTGAGTGGGATTTTTTCATTCTGCGATCCCTGCGCAAGGTCTAGGTGAACATCCTTTAGTGACCGAGACTCGTGGATGGCCCCGGCGCAGGCCCCGCACATGAACTGCCCCCTATCGAGCGCTTCTTCCTCACTGAGATGCGATCCTTCGGGACTGCTCATGGACCGGGCCGCCACAAAAAGACTACCTGCGCTCAATGCCTCAATTTCTCTCCTGAATGCCCCTTCATCACGATTGCCGGCCGAATAGTCCCGCTCCAGATCGCATATTTCTTCTATTCGGGACGTTTTTACCGATCTGACCCTGAGACCTACCCCTTCACCGGTGACCACTGTAGATCCTGGCTCCGAATTCAGGACTACTCGCTGATAAAGTTCGGAAAGCGCTCCGGTCTGAACTATCTCTTTGCAGGTGAGGTAAACGGTTCCCATCTGTATGGCGTCCGCTCCTACCATTGCCGCCATGAAAGCCGTCAAACGATTGAATATGCCTCCGGCAAGCACAATTTTTGCCCTCTTGGCTAATTCCTGGTTCCTGTCTTTGAAACTCAACCACATTTGCGCCAGGGTCATTGTCGAATGCACACCGACATGTCCTCCGGACTCGGCGCCTTCGAGTATTATAAACTCCACACCAAGATCCAGGGCGAGTTTGAGCAGGTCCTCATTTGGAGCGATGTAAACAGGCTCAATATCTTTCTTTTTAAACTGGGCGGCGTGAGAAGGTTCACCAGCGGCGATCACCGCAAATCGGGGACGTACCGATTCTATCCATTTAATTTGATTGTCGCGATGTGGATTTTCCATCAACGTAATGACATTTACTGCGAATGGTTTGCCATTCATCACGGTCGTCAAGGATCCCAGCTTTTTCTGGAGGGTATCCCCGTCCATCAGCCCCAAAGCTATGGTTGGCATTGCTCCAGCCTCAGCCACCTTTAAGGCAAACTCAGGAACATCCGTGATCCACGACATGGCTCCCTGCATAAAAGGGTAAACCGTTCCCATCTCTGCAGCCACTGCGCTACCGAGAAACTTGTTCGAAAATGTTTGTGAGTGGTCCAGGCGCTGCCTGACTTTTTTAACGAAAGCTCCGATGGCCTTTTCCGTGTCGAACCCATATTCGTTGGCAAATTGACCCGCAAACGTGGCTTCCACACCCAGATTGATAATGTCGTCCCTGCCAAAATCACTGTCCAGCGCGTGAAGCGAATCTTTCCGTATTTTCTGAGCAAAGGATATCCTCTCCTCAGTTCCGATTTCAGAACCGCACAGTGAACCTGAAAACGCTTTTAATTCTTTTATAGCTCTGGAATTACCTTTGTTGTACAACCGGCAGAAAACGCCGAGGTTGCCCCCCACTAGATCGGTGTGATCCAGTTTTATCCCCGAAATTTTTTGTTTTGTCTCGGCAGATACGTCAACAAGGTCCGTGATCCAATGGAGACTCTCAAAAACTATCCCTCTGGCTCCCGCTGAAAGAAAAGAGGCCGCCAATTCCGGCCGAGCCACCGACCCCCAAATGTAAAGATCTATGGGTCTGTCCCCTTGGCTCACCATGCCGTATGTCGTAGCGAAAAGGCTGAACGCTGATTCCGACCCCACGAAACCAGAGGATTCAGATCCTTTCAGACCAATCGCAGTAATTTCGGGATAATTTTTTATGACGCCTGCAATTAGCCTGGGATCACTTATTATCGGAATAACAGTGTATGAACTACTGATTTCTGAAATTTTTTTAAGTGTATTTTCTACGTCATTGTCATCGGAGAACTGGTTTATTTCCACCCATATTCTGTTCAGCCCGGTTTCTGACATGAATTCTTCGACTGAATTGTCGGCCAAATGTGATGAACTTAATTTCACATCTGCGCAGTCAGCGGCCGCATCCGCCATCAGTAACAGTTCCGCAGCCTTTTCCAATGGGTCTGAACTCAGATCAAACAACACCCTGACCCCATCATTTCTTGCCTGCTCTATCACCGCGGATATAATTTCTTTTGATCGCCATACGAAAGTCAACAAGGCGCTACGGGAGTTTGGGAACATTTGGCATTCCTGTGTAATTTTAGTTTAATCTCATAATATAGCATAGTTCATACAACTATGCACAAAAAATGTTTCCTGACATTTTTTATCTTGTTGTATTTATTGCCAAATAACGGCAAAGCCTTCAAATGTCCAAAAAAATGATCTGGTCATAATGATGAAAATCGTATATTGTTGCTTGTTTGAATTAAGATTGACTGGATAACCTTGCATCATCGCAGCATGTTAATATACTAGACTTAATTGCTTTTTGGGCTCTCTGGAGGTTTCATGTCGGAAAAAATGACAGTTCTGCTAACAGGAGGAACAGGTTTTCTAGGGGAATACCTTATGGCGGAATTGTTGGAAAGGGGTCACGTGGTTTGGGCTCATTACAGAAGTGAGTCCAGAAAATTGGACACCATACGTTTTCTGTCCAGCATGGGGCTTCCCCACAGCGCCGACAGTCTCAAGTGGTTCAAGGGCGGTTTATTAGAGGCTGATGATCAGTGGGAACAGTGGAAGACCCGCTATGATGGGATCGATGACGTGGACACTCTGATTCACAGCGCGGCCTCAACCAGACTTCACATGGATGAAACCGGAGAGCCGCTCAGGACAAACATAGGAAGCACCCAGACGCTAAAAAGACTGGTCGAGAAAAAGCCTCTGCGAGTGCATTTGATCAGTACGGCCTATGTTTGTGGCCTTATTCAGGGTCAGAGAGTTTTCGAAGTGGATCACCCACGTGGCGACTTTGTAAATGTTTACGAGGAGAGCAAGTGGGAAGCCGAACAGATCTGGGGAGGTAACGCCACCCTGCTTCGGCCGTCCATAATTGTGGGGCACTCTGAAACCGGCCGTTGCACGTCTTTTTCCGGATGGTACATTCTCTTTCAGGCGGCTCATTTAATGTCGCGACTGATGAACGACAACCCCGACTTCTCAAGGGCCAATCTGAATATTGATATACCTGCCAATCCCGATGGTGTATCCAACGTAATTCCCGTAGACTACGTGGCTAAAGCTTCAATAAGGCTGATTGAAGACCCAAAAAATCACAACAAAATTTTTCATCTGACCCATCCTGCCCCCCCTACTCATCAATGGACTCTCGAACACATTTCTGAGAGATTTGGATTAGGCGGAATGCGCTTTTCCGGAGCGGGCGCTCCATTTACTCAGCCCAGAAACCAGATTGAAAGGATGGTTTGGCGTCAGATGCAGACTATTCTGCTTCATTTCTCAAACAATCCAATATTTGATCGAACTGAAATTGACGAGGCGTTACCCTCTCCTCAACCGCGGGATATTTCACGCGAATATGTTGATAAAATAATTGATTACGCCATACAATCCGATTGGGGGCAGACTTTGCCCTAGAACGCGCACCAACTGGTTAATATCCGCATATTTGGATTCTTTTTGCTTTCAAACAATTTAGACGGCCGGAGGTATTCTTCCGGGGCCACAAAATCTTGAGCAAAAATTTTTTGAATATCATATAATCTTGGCAGCGTAATAAACCGTTTCAGATAATTCCGGATTCATCCTTATGGAGTTTCTAAAAAATGAGCCAGGAAGAAAATTCTGTTTCCTTGGAAAAAGGCTCCGGAGAATTTGTGGAATCTGACGAAAAAAATGTTTCTGTGGACAATTCTCATTCAACAAACACCCGAGTTCTGGACAGGAAAAGGGTCTACGTTGATTTACCTGCTTATGACGCCAACAGGAGTCACCGCAAAGGCTTTGTGATAGATATAACCTCTCGGGGCATCGGACTTAAGAAAGTCCACACAACTCCGGGCGACGTGATTCAGTGGGTTATATGCGCTGACGAGCATTTTCCTGCAGAGCGATTTTCTTTTGTGGCAAAATGCAAATGGACCTCAATAGATCAATTCAATAATGACCCTCTAAGCGGCTTTCAGATAATTCGAATATCCCCTGAAGATTCGGCAAGACTTCGTAAATTTCTTTTGTTCCTGGGAAGTAGGTATTTCAGGGATCTGACTTCTCACCTGAGGGCTGAAGAAGCTTTAAGGTCTGTAGAGGCGCAGTACAGATCAATCGTAGAAAGTCAGAGGGAGATTATTGTCAGATTTCTTCCCGACTCGGGTCTGACTTTTGTCAACCAGGCTTTCTGCAATTTTGCCAGAAAAGACAAAGACTATTTGATAGGAAGGAATTTTTTTGACTGGGTCCTGGTTGAGCCGGATGTGGACCCCAAAACATGTCTTTCGCTTTTAACTACTGAATCTCCATCGGCTTCCTCTGAGTTTGCCCTGGCTGCCCCCTCAGGTGATATCCGTTATTTTGAATGGGATCAGAAATGTTTCTTCAACGATGACGGAACGCCGGCCTTTTATCAGTTGATTGGTAGAGACACAACATCCAGAAGACTGGACAACAAACTGAAAGAGAGGATTCAGCTCGAGCTTCAACAAGCCAATCAAGGATTGGCGCCTGAAATAGAAGCCCTGAAAAGACAGGCCCCCTCAAATCTGGCATCTGAGACGTCCGAACCTGACCAGAATTGCTTCCCGGTAATCGATCACAAGTCTTTTTCGGCAGCAAGCGCCAGAATGAACGGGCTGACAGATGACGATAACGCTCATGTCTTAAAGGTGATTGCGGATAGAGCCAATTTTGGTCTGGCAATCGCTCAGACTGACGGAACCGTGGTATATGCGAACAATTATTTCCTGGCTGTCCACGGTTTGTCCTCCGAGGAGACTATCGGACGTCATTTATCGATATTTCATTCTCCGGAACAGCTAAAGCAGGTGACCGCCCTGAACACTCAGGTACAGGCAGAGGGTTGTTATGACGCGCAGGAGATTTGGCATCGACATACTTCCGGCAGAGAGTTTCCAATGTTGATGAGCGGTTCGCTCATCCTGGACGACAAGAACCAGGTCAATCTAGTGGCGGTCTCCGCTGTTGACATATCTCAAATCAAGCAGATGCAGGAGGCCCTTAATCATTCCCAAAAAATGGAGGCGATTGGTACCCTGGCTGGAGGGATTGCTCATGATGTCAACAACGCCCTGTTTGTCATGACCGGATACGCAGACCTTGCTTTAGGTGGGGTCGAACCCGGCTCGCGCACCGCAAATTATCTGAATAGCGTGCTGAAGGCCGGTCAGCGTATTAAAGCCATGGTTAATCAGATCCTGGCCTTCGGGAAAAGCGAGGGAGATCAGAAAAAGCCTGTTCACCTATCCCCTCTGCTCAAGGAAATTGTAAAATATATGCGAGGGGCCATGCCCCAGAGGGTTAGACTTGAAGAACAGATTGATTGCCCAAATGACCTTGTAGAGGCTGACACCACTCAGATGTACCAGCTTATAGTGAACCTGATGGTCAACGCCCGGGACGCCATGATGGATTCAGGCGGAAAACTCTCAGTCAGTCTCAAGAATACCAGAAAAGAAGATGTAAGGTCCGAAACCGCAAGAAAATTGTCAGATGGCGAATATTTACTCATGACCCTAACTGATACTGGTAGGGGAATGACCAAGGAAATAATGGACAGAATCTTCGATCCTTTTTTTACCACCAAACAGGCCGGCGCGGGATTAGGAATGGGTCTGTCTATGATTCTGATGATTCTGGACAATCACGATGCAATCGTTGAAGTTGAATCAGAGCCGGGGCTGGGAACATCTTTTAGTGTCTATTTCAGAGCGTGCCAGACTGACAAAAAGAAATCTGATTCATCGGAATCATCTGAGGAGGTCTCAGGAGGTTCTGAGAAAATACTGTTTGTAGATGACGACTCGGCCATACTTGAGATGTCACAACAACTGCTTGAACTGATGGGCTATCAAGTCACTCTTGCTTCCTCCGGTCATGAGGCTCTGGATTTGATTCAAAAGCTCGGTGATTCCCTTGACATGGTCATAACTGATATGACCATGCCGGGCATGAACGGTATAGAACTGGCTCAGGAAATTAGAAAAATACGTCCTGAATTACCGGTGATTCTCTGTAGCGGATATACAGACGTGGTTGAGGAAGGCAACACCTCTGACATGGGAATAGGAGCTTTCATAACCAAACCGATGGGTCGAAATGAACTCTCTGAAACGATCCGGCGTCTGCTGGATTGAGTTTCCAAGCCAACGCCCTGAGCTGAGCTGTTCGCCCTATTTTACCAGATTAAGTTTGACAGGGGCGTTAAGCACCACGAACGGACCATTTTCAGACTCTCTTCGATCCAAAGCTCCAACGTGCTCTTTAATCAGATTTGAAACCTTTTTCGCGTCATCCGACAACATCCTCACACAGCCGTGAGACTGGTTGCGACCGATACTTCTGGGTTGGTTCGTTCCGTGGAAACGGTAGCCGTAGTCTTCCAGTTTTACCTGACTCTCAACAAAGTCTTCGCGCTCTTTTTCTCCCTCTTTGTGTCTTTTTCGAAGGTTTATCACCTTCTTTTTTAACAGTGGCGCCATGGTTCCGCCATAAACACGCTGGCTCGGAGAATCACCAGCCGCCCAGGCTCGGTTGGCCGGAGGAATCCACCACGGATCCTGATCATAGATATGAGTCACATAATAGACCCCCACCGGAGTCGGGAACTCTGGCGCTCCCAGTCCTATTTTACACTCATACAACGTTTCTCTTGTCCCGTCCGATCTCTCATGAAACAGAGTGAATACATGTGAGGAATGACTCACCTGAATTTCCAGGCGTTTCCACATTGGGGACTCTGGAACAAGACTTTTCTCAACTTTAGCTGGCGGCACGGAGGCCAAACGACCTAACCCTTTAAGAAACGCATCAGGCATCAGAAGAGAGTCCATCCGTTTTCTCTCTACTAGAGACCCCAAATCGCTATTTTCAGTACGCTTTATCCAAACAGACACACCAAGGCCTTCATGTTCGCCCGGCATCATGACGGCATTCAAATACCGGTTAGACGAAATGCCGTAGCCGGATTTCTTTCGGTCATCAATAGCGCCGCACTTCTCCACTACACTTGAGCCCAATGTCAACTCAGACGCTCCATTAGTTGATTTTGCACTGGTCCCGGATGACTTTCCGTCAACATTCCGAGCAAGCAATGAAGATCCCGTGGTCTTTTTCTGATCGTGAGCATTAATTCGGCGAGGCCCTTCGAGTTTAACCGGCTCACCGATTTGCTGAGCAGAAGTGAAGCTTGCCGATAAAAATATAAACACAGCAGCTATTAACGTAAACTTCAGCATTTCGTTCCCACCATACTTAAAAAAAGTTAAAAATAATGTGTATATTTAGCATTTTATGCGACACAAATCAATTATATTTTTATTTACATATTTTTTAACAATAAAAACTAGTGTTAAATTAAAATATATCAAGTTATTTGTTAGATTATTTTTCTGGGTAAACTTTGCGATCAATTCATTTAAATGAACATTAACAGGAGAGTCTAGATTGGAAATAGCGCTTTTTGTAGTGTATTGTTAGCAGCTTATATCGATACACATGATCTGGAGAGGGTGACGAAAAAATTCCTCACGTGAATATCTTGACAGGTTTGCCTTCTCGGGAGTAGAATATGTCATTAGGGCAAAAGATGCCGACTTCGGATATAATTCCCGCATGATATAGTTAAAGAGCTTTGCCTCAGGCGCGCCTGAATAGATCACACACCCTGAATAAAAATGAAAGGTGAATTGGCAGTGAAAGAGCTTTTGTCAGGAAACGAAGCGATTGCAAGAGGGGCTTATGAGTATGGAGTCAGGCTGGCATCAGCCTACCCAGGCACACCAAGCACAGAGATTCTGGAGTACATAGGGGCCCGATCTCCAGATATCACGGCGGGCTGGGCGCCCAATGAGAAAGTCGCCGTAGAGGTGGCGGCCGGCGCATCGTATGGAGGAGCCAGGGCTCTTGCAGCGATGAAGCATGTCGGCTTGAACGTCGCAGCGGACCCTTTCATGACCCTATCTTACACTGGTGTAAATGGGGGTCTGGTCTTGGTCGTATGTGATGACCCCGAAATGCATTCATCGCAGAATGAGCAGGACACGAGGAACTATGCCAAGTTTGGCAAGGTCCCCTGTGTCGAGCCTTCAGATAGCCAGGAAGCCAAGGATTTGATCGGTGAGGCTCTGAAAATCTCCGAACAGTTCGACACACCGGTGATATTCAGGAGCACGACTCGGGTATCGCATTCCATGTCAATGGTTGAAACCGGATCGCGTACTGAGGGTCCGGTTGAGTTGGGATTCAGGAAGGATCCTGTGAAATTCGTCATGCTGCCCGCCATGGCGCGCAGAAAACATCCCTGGGTCGAACAAAGGATGAAGGACCTGGCTGAATTTGCTGAGTCATTCCCTCACAACTACATAGTGGAAGGATCCAAATCTCTTGGCATAATTGCTTCGGGAATAGCGTACCAGTATGCCAGAGAAGCTATTCCGGAGGCCTCATTTCTAAAGCTGGGAATGGTCTGGCCACTACCGGAAAAGATGATAAAGAAATTTGCAGGAATGGTTGATAGACTTGTCGTCATTGAGGAGTTGGATCCCTTTTTCGAAGAAGCTATTCGTTTGATGGGTGTAAATCTCGAGGGCAAAAGCCTGACAGGGCTGTGTGGGGAATTGTCCGTAGAAAAAATAGAAATTGCGCTCAAGGGCAAGTCTTCCTCGGAATCCATTGGGGTCATAGACCTTGAATTGCCGATGCGTCCGCCGAACCTGTGTCCGGGATGCCCTCACAGAGCTACCTTTACCGCTTTGAAGAAACATAAGCTTTATGTGTGCGGTGACATTGGCTGCTACACTTTGGGCGCCTTGCCGCCATTGGGTATGCTGGACAATTGTTTGTGCATGGGAGCAGGCATCGGTATAGCTTCAGGTTTGGGAAGATCACTGGGTGAGCTTGCTAAAGGGAAGGCTGTGGCCGTCATTGGAGACTCCACATTCTTCCATTCCGGAATGACTCCTCTGCTTGAACTTGCCTACAACGGCGGCTCGACTACGGTCGTCATAGTGGATAACAGGACCACGGCCATGACTGGGGCGCAACAACATCCAGGGACCGGCTTCACTCTTAGAGAAGATCCTACCATTACCGCCGACATGGAGAAATTGTGCGAATCTTTTGGTTTCAAACGGATTCGCACTGTAAATTCATACCAAGTCAAAGAACTTGAAAAGGTGCTGGCCGAAGAACTTAACAGCGATGAACCATCGGTCATTATTTCAAGGGCCCCCTGCGCACTGCTCAAAACCGGCAGGATACTTGCCGACAAGCCATTGTCAATAAACATGGATAACTGTACCGGTTGCAAGAGCTGCATTAACACCGGCTGTCCGGCTTTGGAATATGTTAAGGAAGATAGAGTAGTTAAGGGTAAGAAACACAAAGGGTATTCCAGAATCAACCCATCGCTCTGTGTGGGATGCAACACCTGTGTTGAGGTATGCAAGTTCAACGCTATTGAGGAGGCGTCATGAGCCTTGATAAAGTCTATAACGTCCTAATCGTCGGAGTTGGCGGACAGGGAATAATCCTGGCCAGTGATGTCCTTGGCCGTGTCGCAGCTCGTTATGGATATGATGTAAAAAAGAATGAAATCCATGGAATGGCTCAACGTGGCGGCTCTGTTTCCAGCCATGTCAGGTTTGGGAAAAAAGTGAGTTCTCCCATCATAAAGAGTGGTGAGGCGGACGTCCTTCTATCCTTCGAACAGATGGAAACCCTGCGATATTTCAACTTCCTGTCCAAGAATGGGCAGGTGATTCTCAATGACCACAAAATACTGCCTCCCGCTGTCTTCACTGGTCAACAGGACTATCCTGCGGGAATTATCGAAAAGGTTAAGGAAAAGTCTCCCAAATCAGTGATTGTAAATGGAAGTGAGGTCGCTCAGAAAATAGGGAATCCCAAGGTAATCAATGTAATTTTCCTTGGAGTCCTGTCAAACTTCCTTGATATACCGGTCAATGTCTACGAAGATGTGCTAAAGGAGTCGTTAAAGCCCAAACTGGTGGACATAAACCTGAAGGCATTTGCTGAAGGGAGAAGCCTGGTCTCATAATCAACGCATAACCACAAAAAAGGACGTCAATCAGGCGTCCTTTTTTTATTTCACCAGCCGCCGGATGACGGCGCCATTTTAAAATTAGTTCCGTAAGGCATGACCAAATAGGGACTTCAGCTCGCGTCGGCCTCACGGAACCGTCGGCACATTACTGCCCGTTTGATAAGCAAATCTTGGGCCAACTAGCCTTTCCGCTGCATTCACATAAAATCCTCCACCATTTTAGCTGGATGTGAAAAAGGACTCCGCTGGACGCCAAATTAAGAACAGGACCAGGTTTGGTTGAAAAAAAACGAACATTACATCGCTGCAGCTAAATCGCAGCTTTTTTCAAATGCTTGCATAAACGTTTTTTTTACAATCCGGGTGGGAAAAGCAACACCGGTTTGAGTTCGACACCTTTTTGCATCACATGAATGTGATCAAATAATGTATCGACACCTAACAATTTTTAATCTATTTTTGAATATTGACTGATCAATCCCGTATCGATCATCAGTCATGGACACCATGACATGGAAGACGACCGGCATTTTTCAACTTCCATTTACCTGGTTCCCCGGAAACTGAGGAGGTCTGAGCATTCATGTGGAGACAGATTAGTCTTCAGGCTCGTATCCTGATAGCCTTGTCGGCACTGGTTCTGATTACTGCCGTGGGGGCTATGATATCCATTTCGTACACTTTCAAGATAGATGGCCTGATCAACAATATTTTTGAGACCGACGTTTCTGCTATGCGGGCAGCGCAAGAACTTGAAAATGCTCTTGTGATGCAAAAAGGTTATGTAACCTACTTTTTTCAGGACGATGACACCACTTGGCTTAATGAGTTGGACAAACATCACACAGCTTTTGAAAATTGGCTCCGGCGGGCGCGACAGTGGGCAATCACGGACAAAGAGCGAGAGATATTAAACGAAATAGACTCGCTATACATTCGTTTCAGCCTTTCGCGGGATGAAGTGGTGGCTCTTTACAAAAAAGGCTTAAAAGAAGAAGGCTATCGTTTACATAAAATGGTAAGGGATCAGTTTTTCAGAATTATAGAATTGTGTCGTCAGTTCAACGCTACCTATGTAGACAGGATATCATTGGCTCATGAAACCATTCGTGACCGGGTCGTGCTATTAAACGCCTATGCATTAGCCGGATTGTTCACGGTCCTGTTGCTGGGATTTTTCCTGGCGTATATACTTATTAAACAGGTTCTAGGTCCAATCAGGCAATTGACGATGGCGACCAACATGGGCAACACGGGGACACCTCAAAAAGATGAAGTAAAAGCTCTGGGTAAAATATTTCAGACATTAATAGCGGATGTCGATCAGACCAAAAGCAAGCTTGAGTGGTCTCGAGAGCATTTGGAGCAGGCGGAAAAGTGGGCTCTTGTGGGAAAACTCGCCGCAGGAGTGGCCCATAGCGTCCGCAACCCGCTCACGTCTGTCAAAATGCGTCTTTTTTCCATGGAACGAACATTATCCCTTACCACAAGCCAAAAAGAGGATTTTGAGGTCATTTCAGAAGAAATACGACATCTGGACACCATTGTAGGAAACTTTCTGGAGTTTTCTCGTCCCCCTAAACTGAAGATGCAGAATGTAAGCCCGTCTGATGCCGTCGATATGGCTGTTCAGTTACTGCGACACAGGTTGGAATCTTACGATGTCAAGGTTAAAGTAGAGAGAAAAGAGCGGCTTCCCAGAATTTTGGCCGACCCGGACCAACTGAAAGAAGTGTTTGTCAATCTCATAGTGAACGCTTGTGACGCCATCGTCGATGGGGGGCAGATAGTCATCCACGAAGAGTTTCCGGCCAAGAACGCATTTTCGAACAATCTGATCATAAAAGTCAGTGATAATGGACCTGGAGTTCCTGCCTCCATAGGAGAAAAACTCTTTCAACCCTTTTTTAGCACCAAAGAGGAAGGCACTGGCTTGGGGTTGAGCATAGCCACGCGGATAGTGGAGGAACACGGCGGAAAGATAGCTGTTGAGTCTCATGAGGGCCCTGGGGCGACATTCAAAATCACCCTGCCCGCTACTGGAGTTTGATTTGGGAAACATATTGATAGTGGATGATGACGCCCAATTGCGGCATAGCTTTGAAAAACTGCTTCTGGCTGAGGGTCATGAAGTGAAAACCTCGCCCACGGGAGAGGCCGGTCTCGAAATCTTTAGAAACAATAGGCCCGACCTGGTAATTATGGACGTACGACTTCCTGGAATGGACGGTTTGGAAACCTTCAAACTGATGCATGAAATACAACCCAAAGCTCCTGTTATAGTGATGACGGCTTATGGTGACACTGATACGGCCATCGAAGCCACTAAAATGGGAGCTTACGATTACGTCCTCAAGCCTTTTGACATACCTGAAATGCTCTCGACAATAGACAAGGCGCTTGAAGCCGGGAGATTCATGCGTTCAAGAGTTGAGATTGATGTTCTTCCGGAAAAAGATTCCACACAGGCTATATTTGGCCGAAGCCGGGCCATGCAGGAGGTTTTCAAGCAAATAGGCCGTGTGGCTTCCACTGGAGCCACAATATTGATACGCGGGGAGTCAGGCACCGGTAAGGAGTTAGTTGCGCGGGCCATTTATCAACACAGCGTAAGAGCCGATAAACCCTTCCTGGTAATCAACTGCGTAGCGATTCCGGAGACTCTCCTGGAAAGTGAACTGTTCGGCTATGAGAAGGGCGCTTTTACAGGCGCAGTAAACCGCAGGATGGGAAAGGTCGAGCAGGCCAATGGCGGGACTGTTTTCCTGGACGAGATTGGTGACATGCCGTTCAGCATACAGGCAAAGATCCTCCGCTTGCTTCAGGAGAGGAGCATAGAGCGTTTGGGAGGACGATCTCCAATTCCTGTGGACGTTAGGGTAATTGCGGCCACCAACAGAGACCTTGAGACGGCGCTTGCCGACGGACGTTTTCGTGAAGATCTTTATTACAGACTGAAGGTGGTAACTTTGCAGTTACCGCCGTTGCGTGAACGTAAGGGTGACATACCGATGCTGGCTGATTATTTTCTCAAAAGATATGCCAGAGAAATGTCTGTAAACAGTCCAGGAATAACAGAAGAAGCCAAAAATGTGATGGAAACCTATTCCTGGCCCGGCAACGTCAGGGAACTCGGCAACACGGTTCAGAAGGCCCTTATATTCAGTAGAGGAGCCCCTATCAGCGGAGAAGAAATATCCCAGGCCATAAAGATCGAAACCTCGGACATCGACCTGAATAAAGGGGCGGAAGATGAGGCCATCCGCCAGTGGATAAGAAGGGCTCTCATTGGAGGAGGCGGAGAAAAAATCTTTGGCGATATAATCGACCATTTTGCCAGAATGTTGATGACCGAGGCCCTTACCATAACGTCGGGTAACAGATCTCAGGCCGCCAAACTTTTGGGACTTTCGCGGCCTACGCTGCTTGCAAAGATTGAGAAATACGCAATAAAAATCGAAACAGCAGTCAAGGATTAGGGTATTCTGCCGTGGACAAAATGTGATCTTGATTTTATTGGAATAGTGCGGTTGATGATAGTGTAAAATTTGTTGAAAATCATCGGACGGTCTTTTGTGCGATTCATGATAATATTGTTTTTGATACTTGCATAACCAGTGCGATCTGGAATTACTGAACGTCATTTGAGATACATGCCGAGCACAGCCCAAAAAAATTTTGAGCCATCTCTGAAGGACCAGTTCTTTCCCGAATGTTCCCCACAACTCAAGGAGTTGATCTGGAGCAAGGGTTCCCTGAAGGAATACGCGTCCGAATCTACTATCGTGGCCCCGGGTGATTCCGGTTCCAGGATTCGTTTCCTGGTATCCGGAAGCGCAAATGTCATTTTTCATGAGACAGAAGGGGCCGATATAGCGGTAGAGACTATATTTCCAGGAGATGTGATCGGTGAAGTAAGCTATTTAACCGGACGGCCGGCGCCTCATAATTCTGAAGTTATCGCCAAGGGAGCTTGCCGGGTTTTTGAACTGCCCGCCCAGGAATTTGAAGAAATTCTGAAATTTCACCCGGAATTTTCACTCGGCATCTTGCGAACGATGGCTCGCAAGGTCATCAGGCTGGATCAAAGTGTTTACAAGAACACCCGAAAAAAGCGTGCCCTTCAAAATCTGATCAGCCAGCAAGACCATCTTTTCCCGGATTATTTTGTGAGTGAGACAGTCCGCCGACGTGTAGGTCGAAAACTCGAAGAGTTGGCAAGCTCACCATGGCCAGTGTTGATCACTGGAGAGACCGGCGTGGGCAAGGAGTTCATGGCGCACGCCATGTACAAAATGTGCTCCCATCACAAGAGAGTCTTTCTTTTCCTTGATCTGCTGCGCCCCCTGGCCGAGATGCAGCACGCATCGGATTACTGTGAACTCCCTGATCAGCCGCACGATCCTACAGAATACCAGATGCAGCTATTTTTGGGATCCGAAAAAAAGAATAGCAGCGGTGTAAGGACTGAAACGCCGGGATATCTGGAACTGACGGAGGAGGGAACTTTACTTGTCAGAGGGGTTGAACAGTTGACTCCTGTAATGCAGAAACATCTGCTCCACACGCTTAAATCATCCAAATTCAGAAGACTCGGTTCATACAATTTTCTGAACTGCGACACACGTTTAATTGGAACCACCAACCTCGACGCGTCAGAAATTTCGCCCGAAAAACACCCATTACTCCATTGGATGATGGCTCATGCCATCGACATACCTCCCCTGAGAAAACGTAGGAAGGAAATACCCGCTCTTGTTC
>CAZGVM010000017.1:0-25485 GCA_964528855.1 uncultured Desulfomonile sp.
TAGATGGGTCTTTTTGTCATTATGTAAAAACACGTCTTTGTGATTATCCGCGTTCACAGTATGGCATTCTGCGCATCCGACGACATTTCCTGAAAGCTGCTCCAGAACTTTTGCAGCGGAGATTCGTCGCTGCAGTTCAGGTTTTTCAAGTCCCTGGGACGGCGTAACCCTGGAGTGCCTGCTTTTTTTCCAGTCCTCGACGATAGTCGGAGTCACTGTCACATGACACGCCAGGCATTCCTCAGTGGCCTCACTTACGGGAGCCTGCCCCGCACAGGGGCCCTGAGCAGGCGTCATCAACATAAGAAATGAGAAAAAAGCTAATAATGAAGTCGTTTTATTTGCCATTTTCTAAACCTCTGAATGTCCAATCAATTATCAATTTGCATGAGCCGGACTCCAAACGGGCTGAATCATTCAGGCAGCTTTGAAAGCTCCTTCACCAGACTTTCGAGTCTCGGAATACTATTAATGTCATGCACTTCTAAAAACCTGACTATGCCGTTCTTGTCGATTATCACCGTAGCCCTCTCTGCAACCCCATCGGATCTCAGAATCCCGTATTTTTTTGCAACAGCCCCGTGCGGCCAGAAATCAGAGGCCACCTGGAACCATAATTTCCCCATCTGTGTTGTCCAGGCATGAAGAGTGGGAATGTTGTCTACTGATATACCGATTAAAGTGGCGTTTTTTTCCTCGAAAAGCTCTTTGACAATATTGTAACCGGGCCACTGCTGAGAACATACCGGGGTCCAGGCTGCCGGAACAAAGGACAGAACAACATTCTGCTTGCCCCTGAAATCAGCAAGAGAAATTTTACCCCCTTTGAGGTCGGGCAAACTGAAATCGGGAGCCAAGTCTCCTACTTTCACGAGCGTTTCGCTGTCCGTGGGTTTCAACGCCCCCGGATTGTATATTTTGTCCTTGAACTCATCAGCGAAGACCTGAAAGACACATATCACCAAAATCAACACACTCAGCAGCGTTATTCTGCATAAAAATGAAACTCCACGTATTTCAATCATAAACCTAATCCTACTTCTTGATGGCCAACGAGGCCATTAATTCAAAGAATTGCTGGGAGTCCTTGATTTCTCCAACTCTCGTCTTCACAATCTCCAGTTGATTTTTTTCTTTTATTCTAACGATCACGAAGGTTGGTGTTCTTATGTCATGCGACGAAATCTTCTGAAGACTAAAGTCGTCATCAGGAACCATGGGGAACTGGATCTTGAATTTCTTCCGAAAAACCTCTACCTCATACGGAGTGTTGCCTGTGCCAACACCTAGGAACTTGATTCTGTTTTTAAGGTTGGGGTCCGCCTGAACAAGTTCGAACAACTGGTTCACCGCTGGGGCGTCTTTCTGGCAGACAGGACAATACATACTGAATATTTGCAGCAAGACGTAATCTGCTTTGATTTGCCCAAGATTGAATTCAGGCGCATCAGACAAACCCAGGTATTTCTTGGCGTCCAGATTTTCGGGCGAGAAAAAACGCATCACCCCCAAGGCATTTGGGTCAATCTTGAAGTCCTGGGCTGAACAGATAGATGCAGCAAATATAATTTGCAGAATTATAACAGCAAATATACTTATTTTTAATTTCATGACCATTTAACCTTTCCGGTTGGTTCATCGGGTCACCTAGGCTGCGCAGCACAAAAACATTTTCCTAGTGGCCCCGCATATAGGGCATTTCCAATCATCAGGAAGATCCGCAAATTGAGTGCCCTTAGGGATTTTCCCTTTTCTGTCCCCCCGTTCAGGATCGTAAATGTATCCACAGTTCACAGTCTGGCATCTATACATCTCTTCTATTTTAGGCATTTTTTACCTTCCAGTTTACGGATTTGATCTTGAATCTTCCGGATTCGTCGGACTCATCGCCAACACCCGTCCGGCAGTCCTCTCACATGTATTTAAACCTAGATAATACGCTTATCTCGAATTTCTTGCTAAATAAATATGATCATCAATTTAATTATCCCCAAAAGGAGAGTCCGAAGTTGTCACTTACAATAGACATGAGCCAAAAAATGACCTAAGAGAAAACATTGAGCGTTGGAACCAGTTCAAAATATTGACACTTTACGACAGAAGCGGCGTAATGTATTACGCCGCCCTTTAATAACAGGCTGTTTTCAAAAGCCTCTTATCAGGCCTTCCACAAACCGTGCAGATTGCAGTATTCTCTTGCTGTCCATTCACCTGATACAGGGAACACAGCTTCCGGGCTGTCGCCAGGATTGAGATACTTTCTGTAAATCTGGCCGTCCGCAATAATTTCTATCCATTCAATGTAGTGGCTCTCTTCCATTGGATGAGCCACGCTCCCTACCTTAACTTTCAGGCCGCCGTCCACCACATCTTTTACCGGGACATGCTTCTCTTTGGCGGCATCCACCGTGTTTTCGACCACGTTCTTCATTGGCTGACCACAACAGACCAGTGCGCCTGACTTGTCATGGAGCATTTCGATTATGTTTCCACACACCTGACATTTGAAAACCTTCATGGACAATCTCATTATGATAATGACCTCCTCATTGAAATTGGCTGATCCTTGTTCCAAGGAATTGTTTAATCAACAACATCTTTAAATTCCGCACGAGTCAAAATATATGTATTTCCCAAAATCCGGATCGACTATGACCACATGATTTTACCAGTTTTCTCCCAACAATTCGAAATAGGCCCTGGGGTGTGCGCAGGCGGGACATGTTTCAGGAGCTTCCACGCCATCGTGCAGGTATCCGCAATTGATGCAGCTCCAAACCACCGAAATGTCTTTTTTGAATACTTTTCCCTGCTCAACATTTCTGAGCAGGTCAAGATATCTTTTTTCATGCTGTTTCTCTGCCACGCTCACCGCTTCCCAAATTCTTGCGGCGGCTTCAAAACCCTCAGACCTTGCCGTCTTCGCAAATCCTGGATAAAGCTCCGACCATTCGTGATGCTCACCTGCTGCGGCGGCTTTCAGGTTTTCAGGTGTGCCAGCAATTATACCAGCCGGAAAAGCCGCCTGGATCAGAACGTCTCCTCCTTCGAGTTGTTTGAAAAAACGTTTCGCATGCTCCTTTTCCTGATTGGCCGTCTCTTCAAATATCATCGCAATCTGAACAAGACCCTCTTTCTTGGCGACTGATGAAAAAAACGTGTACCGGTTTCTGGCCTGAGACTCTCCCGCAAACGAGCCTAAAAGATTTTTTTCCGTTTCTGATCCTTTGATTGAACCCATTGTCATCTCCTTTTCGAGTTTTCATTTGTTTTTAAATTCATTGCCGTTTTTTCAGCAATCACCTTTTGGTCTGCCAAAGCGAGTTCAGCGTCAATTCAAAACGACGATTCCCAATGAAACAAATTTTCAGCGACTGCAAAACAACATCCGAGTCAACTGCTGCTGTCACCCAAACAGCCACCTACACTCACTTACAAATAAAGAGGCATTCCGAAACCCTCACACTTTTCAGATAAAACTGGCCCATGTAAGCATTTTCCCTCTGAAATGCATCAGAGATGTTTTTACGAAAAAACCTTTTATGAGATCGCTTGTTGTAGAAAAGTTTTCCCCTTTTTTCTACATTCTGGACAAATGCCTGAAAATTCCAGATGGCTTAAAACAATTTCATAGCCATCCAGCTCTTTCAGACTATCCAGAATGTCCTGAACAAGTTGTAACTCTGCGTCTGAAACGCGGTCACACTTAACACATTTCACGTGAAAATGATTCTCCATTGTTCCATCAAAACGTCTCTGGGAACCGGCCATTTCCAGTTTGCGGATTTCTCCGCTTTCAGAGAGAATCTCGAGGTTGCGGTATACAGTTCCAAGACTGATGCGAGGTATTTTTGTCCTAACAATCTCATAGATTTCATTTGCAGTAGGATGGCTCCTGGAAAGTCTGAGTTCCTCCACAATTACTCGTCTCTGCTCTGTAGCTCTCAATTTACGATCCACGACACACCTATTTCTTATTAGGAACTATTATCAATAAATAAGGTCTGCTTCGCTACATGTCAAGAGGCTAGAAACCATTCCCCACATTGATTCGTTGTGGAAAGTCATTGTTTGACACCGTACAACCCGGGATGGAGCCTCAAAGCTTTTAGTTTATGTCAAACAAGGACATGAATTTGAAATTAAGAGAATCAAAAAGTCCTTGGTCAGTAAGTTTCAGTTCCGGGATAGGGGTCAAGGCCATGAAAGAGAGAGTAGCAAAGGGGGCCTCCAGTCGGCATCCAAGCATTCTGGCGGCATCAGACACAGATTTAAGTCCGTGTTTAACTTCGCTGATCGGTCGATCAGACATCAATCCCCCTATTGGTAACGGAAGCTGGGCCAGGATTTTAGTGTTGTTTGCAACAACCATCCCTCCCCCCATGGACTCAATTGCCCTGGCTGCGCTCATCATGTCTTCATCATTTTGTCCTACTACGATGATGTTGTGTGAATCATGAGCGACAGATGACGCAATTGCGCCTGATTTGAGGCCGAATCCTTTAATAAACGCCACAGCGTGGAGGCCGGTTCCGTGGTGTCTTTCGATAACTGCCATCTTTAAAATGTCCTGATCGGTGTCGCTTAAGAGTTTGCCATCCTTTTGAGATGGTTTCAGGAGAACCCTCCGCGTAACTATCTGGTCTGGAACTACCTCGATGACATTTACGGTCTCACTAGTTGCGGGAATATCCAGATTGCGGATTTTAGACCAATCAACCTTAATGCTGAGAGGGGGTTTTGTTCGGGATACCGTCGCCGTCTCACAGATAAACTTTCCCTCGAGAGCGGTAAGGACTCCGGACGTGTAAACGGAGTGGACTTTTACATCATCCAGACTGTCCAGTATGACCATGTCCGCCCAGCGACCCGGCAGTATGGCTCCCCTGTCCTTTAGCCCGAAGTAACTGGCAGGATTGATGGTCACCATCTGCACGGCAGTAACTGGATCAATACCTTTGGATATTGCCATTCTCAACAAATTGTTGAGGTGTCCTTTCTTAACAATATCAAAAGGATCCAGATCATCAGACACCAGCATCATGTTACGGGAGTTGTGCTGATTAACTAAAGGAAGTAAATCATTCATGTTTTTGGCGGCTGATCCTTCTCTGATCATGATTCGCATCCCCAGGTTAAGTTTTTCCTGAGCTTCCCCGAGATTTGCGCACTCATGGTCGGACATTATTCCCGCATTGACATAAGCGGTAAGCTCTCTCCCTGAAAGTCCAGGCGCGTGGCCATCCTTGATCTTGTCCCGGAAAACATCTATTTTGGCTAAAGTCTCTTGATCACCAAAAATAACGCCGGGATAGTTCATCATCTCGGCCAGACCGAGAACACGAGGATGATTCACAAATGCTTTCATATCCTCGGATTTTAGAACCGCGCCGGACGTCTCGAACAGGGTGGCCGGGACACAGGATGGAAACATCACGAAGACAGACAGAGGGAGAGATTCGCTTGATTCAAGAATAAACTTTATGCCTTCTAACCCATAAACGTTGGCCAATTCATGGGGATCAACAACGACGGCAGTGGTTCCAAGAGGAACGAGGTTGCGACATAATTCAGGAACACTCAGCATACTCGATTCGAGATGAATATGGCCATCAATGAATCCGGGACAGACAAACCGTTTATCGATATCCACTACAGACAAGGATTCATAGTCTCCGAATCCGACTATTCGGCCATCCTTAACTGCGATAGACGTATCGTGTATCGTTCCTGAGAAAACATTCACCACGCGGCAGTTCTTTAACAGCATATCAACAGGCTCTAATCCCATGGCGATTTTAATTTTCTGACTTAAATCCATCTTGCCTCCCTCCCGAATATGGGTGTTCAAAGAATTACGCTATTCAGACCAGCGCCGATTCAATGGCCGTCCTGCATTCACAGTCGTCAAAATCTATTCTTCCGAGGGCGTCAATAAATATTTTTTTGACGCTCTCTACGTTGGTTTTCATTGTCTCGACTATCATATCCCAAGTGACCGGCGCCTCGCTAACATGCCAGGAATCATAATCGGTGCTCATGGCAATGCTCGCGTAACATATTCCGGCTTCACGCGCTAAAACTACCTCCGGAACAGTAGACATGTTCACTACATCCGCCCCGAACGCCCTGAACATCCTGCTTTCTGCTCTGGTGGAAAATCTTGGGCCTTCGATGGTAATGACAGTCGCCAGATCGTGGTGAGTTATCCTAAGCCTGCAAGCCGCTTCCACCAGAATGGACCTGAGTTTTCCACAGAACGGGTCCGCCATTGAAATGTGAGCGACCTGGTCCCCTTCAAAAAACGAACTTTTTCTAACCTTTGTCCAATCGATGAACTGGTCGGGAAACACTATGTGACCTGGTTCAATCTCTTCCCTCAACGATCCGCAAGCTGTCGTAGCCAATATGGCTGTTACCCCGATTTCTTTCAAGGCCCAGATGTTGGCCCTGTTATTAATTGCCGAGGGTACAATTCTGTGGCCCTTGCCGTGCCTGTTAATGACAGCCACTTCAATGGAGCCCACTTTTCCTACGGATACATCAGACGATAGAGGACCGTATGGCGTGCCTATTTTAAGAATCCTCATGTCAGAAAGAATATCAGGATCATCAAATCCTGACCCACCTATCAAAGCTATTTTTGCCAAATTTTAACTCCTGACTCCTAACAAGATTTTTTCGGTTATATCCCCAAAATCACGAACTGTGTCTTCTCTGTTTTTTAAAAATTCCACATTATCTCAAGCCATTCTTTATAGACTTCGAACAACAGAAATAGCGTTTCCTCGCTGTCAACAGGCGGAGGTCGGGAATAATTTCGTCACAACAGGTTTAATCCATCTGCAAAACAGTCGGGGCGACGCCTAATTTGATAACATATCTTCGATCATAAAAAAATTCAGATCATTTAAGCAATGCAACAAAACACTTGCGTTTTATGTAGTTATAGATTGACATTACAGCATCTTGTGCTCTAAGAATTGAGATAGTAGTTATAATATTTTTATTAGAAAATTGGTAAGGGTTGTGGCTCTGAGTCGATGCGCCGTAAAAATAGTTGTTTGTTTAACCATCCTGGCGGCTTTCCTGGCATTTCAGGGCGGCATAGTCTTGTCTGAAACCGGCGACAAAAACTCATGCGCTTTGGTTGGGATAAAAAAAACCGATAGAGTTGGAAAAACGGGAGGTGAACCGGATGGCGCGCCTGACACGGTTTTTTCTCTTGACTTGGCCCCTCGGGCATCCGGGTTCATTAGTGAAATACAGATAAAGAGCGTAAATCCTCCCGGGTTATGGAGTACCAAGGGAAAGCAGGCTAACGCCAGTTTTCTTGGCATAGCCATGGCTAAAAACCCGTCTGATATTCTGAATCTCAAAACCGGCCCATTGAATTTATCCTCAAGTCAGGACAGGAGCTATCTGCTTTTTGCGACCGACGATGGCTCATTCGCTTCCAAGGACAGAAAATACAACGTAAAAACAACTTTCTCAGACGGGACTTCGTGGTCCGGCCCGGTAAAAATAGATCCAGTCGTGCTTGTTGATGCCCCCCAGACAAGCGAGGGAATATTTCCAGTAAGGATTACAGCATCTTTGAAGGGAATTTCGAATTATGACGCCGTTGGAGATTCGAAGACAATTGGTGGAGACGACAAGGCTGATGGACTTTTCAGCCTGGTTCTGGAGACCAAAGACAGGGTAATCACGGGCATACAAATAAAGAATGTCGATGGACAAACGGCAGCCTGGGACACCGTTCCAGGTAGCGAGAATCCCCCTATCGGGGTTGCTCTTACGTCTGATCCTGCCAGATTGATAAACAGCAGGGATGGGGCCATAAATCTTCACGTCAAGGAAAGAGCTGAACTCAATCTTTACGTAGCTGATAACGGCGCAATCGCAGACGGAAAAACCAGCTTCAGGATCGCCCTGACATTTGATGACGGCGAGGTTTCGTGGCGTCGGGTCGAAAAAACCGGGGCCAATGCCCCGGAGCAGCCAAAAGAGAGCGCGTCAGACTCCCCCCCGCCGACTCCAGCGGCAAAGGTAAGTTTTTTGGGCTCTTGGCTAGGTTTCGTATCAACTGACGCAGTCGGACAATACTCTGAAATGAAACCTGATTCCAAGGCTGACGCTGTTTTTGGACTGGACATAGATGTTCAGCCTAAAAATATAATCACCGGAATAGAGATCAATAACATATCAGGACCACCCAAGAAATGGGGAACAGGAGGCGCCACTCCCGGGGCCTGGGGACTTGGAGTGGCTTATCAAACGGCGCCAACCGCATTGCTTAACAAACCGGATGGCTCAATCAGAATACCGATCGAGGGTAGAGTGCAATTTTATCTGTATGCCGCCGATCCGGGGGATTTAGTAGAATCCAACCAGCATCTCAGAATTATTGTTCATTTTGCTGACGGTTCATCTTTTCAGCAATTTGTTCATAAATCACCTTCAACGACCTCAAGTGTGATTCCTGAATCCGAGCCTTCTACACGCGCCAAAGGTATCATATCGTGTGAATTCAGAGGTTTTATAGCCGACTTGGTCAATACGTCAACCAAACATGGGAAAGACGGATATCTGGACGGGACTTTCATCACAAAGTTGCAGGTGGACGACAAAAAAATATCCAAAATAGAATTACTGGGCCCGGACGCAAATGTTAAATGGTCTACCGATCCGAAAGCTCCCGTGATGTTTCTTGGCGTGGCTCTCTACCCGAAAATCTATCAACTGGTGGACAATAAAGGCGCCCTTTTGAACCTTCCAGTATCGGGAAGAAAGACGATTTATCTCTATGCCGCCGACAATGGCCTGCTCTCTGACCCCAAAACCAGACTTTCGCTTAGGGTGACTTTCTCCGACATGACCACTTTATCGACTGATGTCATAAAATAGCCGGTTTAATTTTTGTTTGAACATGGTTGATCAATGCTTTGTTGACAGCTTAAACCTGCTTCGCTATTGTAATGTTCACCAAACTGAAAATCATCGTCGAGTTAAATCTTGAACAGTCATATTTGAGACACTGCGTGTTCCATACAAAAGATAAAGCGTGGATGCTTTGGAGTGGAGGTCCTTGTGATAGTCGCAAAGCCTAAGCCGTTTTCTGAAATATACGAAATGGTTCGTGGATATTCTAAGGTTCTGGTAGCGGGATGCGGGACGTGCGTTGCTGTTTGCCTTGCCGGAGGAGAGAAAGAGGCGGGCATTCTGGCCTCACAACTGGAAATTGCATGCAGATCACACAATCAGGGATTTGAATCTTTGGCCGCCACAGTCGAGCGACAGTGTGACAGGGAATTTTTGGCTCTATTCAAGGACGCGGTATCTACGGTGGACGCAGTGGTATCGCTGGCCTGCGGCGCCGGTATACAATTTTTGAGCGACATGTACCCGACCAAACCGGTATTCCCTGGAGTTGACACTAGTTTCATTGGAGTGAACGAGGGCGCCGGAGTGTGGACAGAGAGATGTCGCTCCTGCAATCAGTGCTATCTCGGCTTAACCGGAGGAATCTGTCCCGTAACAATGTGCGCAAAAAGCCTCCTCAATGGGCCGTGTGGTGGCCCTACCAATGGAAAGTGTGAGACTAGTCCCGAAAGAGATTGCGCCTGGGTAAAAATCATAGAAAGGTTGAAAGCCCAGTCCAGACTGGATATCCTAGCCAATGTAACTCCTCCAAGAGACCATAGACTTAACGAAAGTCCTTCAAAAATTGTGAGGCAGGACTATCAGCACAGGTTTTACAGGGATCAAAGTTAATCAGATAGTGTTAATTCAGAGGGACGATTCAGAGTCAATTTCCGTAATAGGCTCCAGATTGTTTGCACGTCTCAAAAAACTGTCAATCTAATTGGAATCCTGTCCCGGAAAAGCTCAGCGGATTGAGAATCTCATGACCAAAAACGTCGCAATCATAGGTTCTGGTATAGCCGGGCTCAGTCTGGCTCATGAACTGTCCTGTTTCGGGATACATTCAATTCTTATTGACCGTTTTCCTCTACCTGGTGGAAATGCTGCAAGATACTCGTGCAAGGCTACGGATTCATGTCAGCGTTGCGGCGCCTGTACGGTTCAGGATTATGTCAGCAAAATTTTCGGAAGCGATAAAATTAAACTGTCGCTGAACAGCGAGTTTCTGGAATCCCGGAAAACGGACAAGGGCTTTGAAATACAGCTCATCCAGACTCCACAGTATGTTGATCCGGCAAAATGCTCCGGCTGTGGAATTTGCAAGAAAGTTTGTCCGTCTCCCAATGCCATTCTTGTTGATCCTTTCACGGGGAGATTTTTTATAAATTATCCGGAGTGTTCCCGCTCACAAAACATGGCCTGCATGATTTGCGAACAGGCCTGTCCGGAGTCTGCGATTGACCTCTCCCTGGAGCCCGGGATCAGGAAGATGGAAACTGATGCCGTGGCTCTTGCCACCGGCTTCGAGCCATTTGACGCTACCGTCAAGACCAGATTTGGATATGGCAGGATTCCAGGAGTAATCTCGGCGGTGGATTTAGAGGACAAGCTCAGACGGGGTTACTTTGATCTGCTTGATGAGACTCAAAAGCCAACATCGGTAGCTTTCGTACAGTGCGTCGGAAGCAGGGACGTAAAACTTGGCCGAAATTATTGTTCCAGAGTATGTTGCGGGTATGCCTTGCGTTCAGCCAGGCTATTAAAATTCAAATTCCCCGAGATAAAAATCGTTATGTTTTACATGGACCTGCAAACCTTTGACAGAGACTTCGAGGACAGAATCGCCGCTGCGTCTAAAGAAGTGAATCTGGTCAGAGCCATACCATCTGAAATCAGGACAGGTCCTTCCGAAAAACCAATGGCGATTTATAACGGCCCAAATGACGAGCTAATGCGGGAAGAATACGATTGGGTAATATTGAGTGTCGGTATGGGGCGGAATCCAACGACAATCAAAGAGGTTTCAGACTCAGCTTCCGCACATTGTGGTTACGGCAGCTCAAAATTTGCTCAAACACTTTCAAACCTCGATGGCGCCTTTGTAACCGGAGCGGCGTTGGGCCCGAAATCAATTCAGGAGTCCATCGACAACTCAATACATGTCGCTCTTAAAATAGACTCCTATCTCGACAGTTCACAAAGTGGGGTTGACGTTGAATAGTTGGAACAGGAAATCGTTATTCCTAAACAGGCCGGAATTCCTGGACGGCAAGTTTGACCACAGCGTACTCGTCTTGGGTGGAGACTGGATGGGGGATGAGATAGCCAGGCGTTTGAAACGGTTAGGTATGGATGTGACTATTGCCACTTTATCGGTGGATTCGAATGGCCAAGGCGAAACGTCCGAGGTTACCCTGGATTCCATTCACGGCCAGCTCGGTCAGTTTCACGCGAAATTGATCGAGAGAGACCAACCGTTAAACAGAGAGTTCGGTTTTGTGGTAGCCTCCATGCCGACCAGGGTCGTCCCACGATTTGACCGCTATGGACTGAGAAAAGGACCCAGAGTGATGTCTGTCTCGGAACTGGAGACGTTACTGGACTCTGGGCAATCTTTGCCTGAAAAAAGAGGTTTATGGTATCACGCTGCCTTTATTGATGACTTGGCCGGAGATTCTAATCCCTCAACTTTTGCCCGCTTCCTGAACGTCATCGAAAGATTACAGAAGATTGACAACTTTCAGTCGTACGTTTTTACTAGGTATCTTAAAGTAGCCGATGAAGACCTGGAACAGCGCTACAGGGAGTTACGTGAACAGGGCGCGGTATTTTTCAAGTTTGAGGATGACGGACCAGTGTTTGAAAGAGATGCCGATGAATGGAAAATCATCTTCACGGAACCTCTGCTTAAACGGGAGTGTGAACTTACTCCCGACATCATGGTGATAGACGAGGAACTCTGTCCTCCAGCCGGATTGACTTCAACCCTGGGCCATCTCTTGCCACTGGAAACATGCGAGCCTTATATTCAGTCGGAATCTCCCCGCTTCAACGGCGTGTTGACATCAAAGACTGGACTTTGGGCAGTTGGTCCGTCACGTGGAGTTTTTGACAGAAGATCCATACTAGAAGACATTGACGCTGTAGAGTTTGAAGTAAGAAAATCTCTTGCCCTGGTTAAAGGGACTTCCGACTCAACCCCTGTCATAGATAAATCTAAATGCGCATTTTGCCTTACTTGTTTACGGTTATGCCCTCATGGCGCAGTAACGTTCCACAACAGGGCTGAAATCAGTTCCAAGAGTTGTCAAAAGTGCGGAATTTGTGTTGCAGAGTGCCCAATGGCGGCAATATCATTCCAGAATTTCGCTCCTACATCGGACAGCCAAACAACAGGCGCTGATTTGCCTGAGTCGTTGTCTACCAATTGCAAAGGCAAGATAGCTTTATTTCTCTGCTCAAGGTCCGCCGCTCAGGCTTTTAAGGCGGTAGAATTCATTTATCAGGATGATGTCGTTGTATTTGAAGTGAACTGCGCTGGTTCCATCGAACCGCAAAGACTGTTTGAGGCCATCAAATCAGGGGCGTGCGGCGTTTTGGTCGGCGGATGTTACAAGGGTAACTGCGCCTCGCTTTACGGAAACGTTTTGTGCATGGGGAGGATAGAAAATATTGCCGGTTCATGTCTTGACACGGATCTGCAACATGTAAACGCATCCAATTCAGCGCACAGCTCAGGTCTCGATGACAAAAATGTTCTTTTCAAGAGAATTCGTTTTGTTCAAACCGCGGGCAATACTCCCGATGTTTTGGTAAAGGCTATTTCTGAGCTTAAAAGACTACCTGGGTGAGATGTTCCGAAACTTGACCTTTTGAACATCGACAGCTAACCGCCCTGACCTCCGTGATAAGTTTGACAGAGAGAACAAATGCCAAGAATCAATCTCAACGAATTAGACCCCTCGTTCAAATTCAAAGTGACGTCCACGCGTGGAGGAGAGGGACTGCAGGCGTGTTATGCCTGCAAAGCATGCACAGCAGCCTGTCCTGTTGAGAAAACGGTGAGACGCTATGACCCCAGAAAAATTATTCGTATGGCGCTTCTGGGAATGACTAGAGAGTTGCTCGAAAGCGATTTTATATGGCTTTGTTCCTCCTGTTACAGTTGTGCGGAAGTTTGTCCCCAGAATGTTCGGTTTACGGACCTCATATATGCAATCAAAAATCTGGCATCCGCAGAAGCATGCGCTCCTGCTGGTCTTACAGCCCAGAAAAGTCTTTTGAAGGATCATGGACGGCTTTACGAAGTTAGTGAATTTGAGAATGAGAAACGGGCGAAGCTGGGCTTACCGCTTATTGTTGAACACCCTGAAGATTACAGGAACCTGCTGGAATAATCGAGGCGGGTACATTCAGAGAACTCTTAAGCTTTACAGCATTGGATTGTGAATTCATGGAAGCTTTATTGTATCTTGGTTGCACTGTCCCTATACGAAATTTGAATTATGAATTGTCGTCTCGTTTGATAGCGAAGGCTCTGGGCATCAATTTTCGAGACAATGAAGCCTTGGGATGCTGCGGTTTTCCTCTCAAATCGCTCGATGTCCTCTCTACAACTGTGGCGGCAGCAAGGAATCTTGCAATAGCAGAAAAAGAAAACCTTGAAATGTGCGCCTTGTGTAACGCCTGCGCTGGAACATTGAACGAGGTAGCTCACACGTTGGAACATGATCAGGATCTCAAAAGACAGGTTAACGAGAAACTGAGGACTGTCGGGCTTGAATACAATGGGCCGGTTAAAGTCCGAAATTTCATGAGGCTTCTATATGAAGAGATTGGTCTCGATCAAATCAGGAACGCTGTTAAAAGACCTCTGGAGGGAATGAAACTGGCGCCGCATTACGGATGTCACTATCTTAAACCGGCTGAACTGACTGTTGGCTTTGATGATCCTGAGGTACCATCAACTCTGTCCGCCCTTATTGCAGCGACAGGAGCCGAAGTGGTTCATTACCCGTCTCTCAAGGACTGTTGCGGTGGAGGAGTGCTTGGGATCTCAGAAGAGGTCGCAAACTCTCTGGCCCAGAAAAAACTTCAGGATGTTGCAGAGTCTCAGGCTCACGCTCTTGTGCTGGTTTGCCCCTTCTGCAACGTAATGTACGAAGGACAGCAGAAAAAAATTGCTAAAGCCTCAGGTCTTGACCTTAAAGTTCCAGTAGTTTATTATCCACAAGTTTTAGGACTTGCCATGGGCATGAGTTCTGATGAGCTAGGTTTCAAGCTTAATAGGGTAAAGCCCTCAGCAATGTTAAAAATGCTTGAAGGTTGACCGCCCTTTTTATATGTTTTTTGATCATTCCATTTCATGGAACCGATGATCGGCAATCAATCCTTAGGAGACAATCATGGAATACGCAGGGTATGTGTTTCCGGATGATCTGAAATTTGAGAAAAATCATTATTGGGCCAAAGTTGATGGCGATCTGGTCATAACCGGGGCTGCTGAATTCATTTCCAAACAGGCAGGCGAAATTACTTTTGTTGATATGCCGGAAGAAGGGGATGAACTTACCCAAGGCAAACCCTTTGGATCGATCGAATCCGGCAAGTGGGTCGGGAGAATTTACGCTGTCGTTTCAGGAGAAGTGGTCGAAGTCAATTCGGCGCTGGAAGATGAACCTGAGAAGATAAATGAAGATCCCTACGGTCAAGGTTGGATTTGCAAGATTCGACCCTCTGATCTTGAGACCGAACTTGCGTCACTAATGTCTCCTGATGATTCGTTCAAGAAATTTATCGAGGAAGAATTACGCAAGGTTGAGGAACAGAAATAGTCTCTGCCTCAGCGGCTTTTCAAAATCAGAATTATGGGCGATTTAATGTAGGTTAGCGTGGCCAGAACATTTCTTCTGGTCATTCTGCCTTCTATTTTTTTCATCATGCGCAAAATCATGATGCAGTTCTGGATATCATCGGTGTGCTGAAGCTCTTGGCTTGGACTTGTTCCCAGGGTTCATCGCTCCGGCAATATCAGTAATATGCCAGCAAAAGACTGATTGGAGACATCCTATGGAAACAGGAACCCTTACTGTTAAACGTGGTCATGCCCAGATGCTCAAAGGTGGCGTGATCATGGACGTTGTTACCCCCGAACATGCAAAAATTGCCGAAGAAGCGGGCGCGTGCGCCGTGATGGCTCTGGAAAGAGTTCCAGCGGATATCAGAGCGCATGGGGGAGTCGCCAGGATGAGCGACCCAGGACTGATTCTGGAAATTATGTCCTGTGTGTCGATACCCGTGATGGCAAAATGCCGGATAGGTCATTTTGTCGAAGCTCAAATCCTCCAGGCTATCGGTGTGGATTATATAGACGAGAGTGAAGTGCTCACCCCTGCAGATGAAGTCCACCACATTGACAAAAGTCAGTTCAAGGTCCCGTTTGTTTGCGGCTGCAGGAATCTGGGGGAAGCTTTAAGGCGGATTTCGGAAGGCGCCGCCATGATTAGAACCAAGGGAGAAGCGGGCACCGGTGACGTAGTTGAAGCGGTAAGACACGCCAGAACAGTTGTGGGTGACATCAACAGAATTTCCGCTATGAGACCTGATGAGCTGGCCACCTATGCCAAGGAAATCGGAGCATCTCTGGAGTTGGTCAGGGAAACGGCAGAAAAGAAAAGACTTCCTGTTGTAAACTTTGCTGCCGGTGGCCTTGCTACGCCGGCAGACGCGGCAATGATGATGCAGTTGGGTATGGATGGCGTTTTCGTCGGTTCAGGAATTTTCAAGAGTGGTAACCCTGCAGCTCGCGCCAAAGCCATCGTTCAGGCCGTAACGCATTTCAACAATCCCGAGGTGTTGGCTGAAGTGAGCAAAGGTCTTGGCGAGGCGATGGTCGGCATAGGTATCAGTCAGCTCCCCGAAGGTGAACGCCTGGCTGTAAGGGGTTGGTAGGTCCTTGACATGCGCATCGGTGTGTTGGCCTTACAGGGGGACTTCGAAGAACATTGTTCCGTATTGAGGAGCCTGGGAACGGAAACCGTTGAGGTGCGTCTCCCGAAAGACCTGGATAAACTGGATGGTATGATAATACCGGGCGGAGAGAGTACCACCATCGGAAAACTGGCGCGCCAATACGAACTCATGGACGAATTGAAAAGGCTTGCTGATCGAATTCCTGTTTGGGGAACTTGCGCCGGGCTGGTTTTCATGGCTAGGGAAGTAGGATTCGATCAGCCAGTTCTTGGTATCATAGACATTGAAGTCGAGCGAAACGCTTTCGGAAGACAGGTCGAGAGTTTTGAGGAAGACCTGGAAATTGTCGGCTTGGACGAGCCGGCCTTTCCGGGTGTGTTTATCAGGGCTCCGGTTGTAAAACGTGTGGGTCAGAACGTGACGGTCTTGAGCCGGGTAAACGAAGGACAAATTGTCGCTGTACGCCAGGGCAATCTGCTTGCCATGTCATTCCATCCTGAATTGACGGCGGATGATCGATTGCACCGGTATTTCATAAAGATGGTGGAACAATCCTGTGAAAAAGAGGCAAGGTCAGTGAATAGTGAGGATTCACGTCAATGACCGACATTGTACACGTTAAAAAAAAGCCTAGCGGCTGAGCCGGTATTGCATGGAAAAATTGAAAGCTGTTATCCAATACGATGGAACGTCGTATTGTGGATGGCAATTCCAGCCTGATGTTCCAACTATCCAGGGAGAATTTGAAACAGTCCTGTCCCGGATAGTCCAGTCCAATACCAGGATTCACGGCGCCGGCAGGACCGATTCAGGTGTTCACGCGTTTGGCCAGGTGGCCCACTTCTCAGTCAACTGGCGTCACGACCTTATAAAACTGCAAAGAGGACTGAACTCACTTCTGCCTCAAGATATATCGGTGTTGAATCTGGAAAGGGTAACCAGAGATTTTCACGCCAGACACGACTCCAGTTCCAAAACCTACGTATATACAATACTAAACTCGTGCGTCAAATCACCATTTCATAGATTTTTCTCCTGTCACATTCCGCAACCTCTGGCCTTAGACCTTATGAACCTAGCCTCGGCCTCTATTGTCGGAACACATGATTTTTCCTCTTTTGGAGCGCCCACTGATGGAACTCCGTCCACGGTTCGCCAGGTTTTCTCAGCCCAATGGACGCATGATCCGGACAACGGTCTACTGAGGTTTTACATTACAGGATCAGGATTTCTGAGGTATATGGTGAGAACAATAGTGGCCACCCTTATACGTGTGGGAAAAGGGGAAATAGTCCCAGATCATTTGAAAATCATCCTTGAGTCCTGTGACCGGTCTCTCGCCATCGGAAAGGCCCCCGCCTGCGGACTTTGTTTGACTCAGGTAAATTACCCTTCAGACTACTGAAACCTTTCCTCAAATGACACAAACAAAAAAGGAAGCCGTTTTCAGACTTCCTTTTATGACCATCACTACAATCTTAACCTATTTTGATGTTCTTTCACATACCGAGGCGCAAAAAGGCGCTTCAGCCTGATCGCTGACATCGCAAACAGGGCAAGAACAAACTTCCGGTCCATCCACCTTTTTTTCAGAACCGGTCCCATTCTGTTTGGCAAAGTAATCTTCTATTGCCCTGTGAAGGGCATCAGCTCCCAGGTTGGAACAGTGATGTTTCTTCTTGGGCAAACCTTCAAGGGCGTCTATGACCGATTTGTTCGATATTTTCATTGCCTCGTCTATTGTTTTGCCCTTAGCCATTTCGCTGACCATACTCGAAACCGCTATGGCTGCCCCACAACCGAAGGTCTTGAATTTTACATCCTCCAGGACATCGTCTTTGACCTTAATGTAGAACTCCATGATATCGCCGCAAGCTGGATTTCCCACGCTACCTACACCATCTGCATCGGGGATTTCACCGACGTTACGGGGATTTTTAAAATGCTCCATTACCGTTTCATTATACATCTTTACTCTCCATGGGATGCCAAGTTTTGCGCCGTGAAATCAAGGACACCCTGTTTTTCGTTTTCTTGCTGCGAACAAATCGCTCATATTCAATAGTGTATGATGACTCTAAACCGTTTTGGATTTAGATGTCTTTTTGTAAAGAGGCGACATCTCTCTAAGACGCTGAACGATTGGAGGTAACACCCTGATGACATCATCGACATCCTGATGGGTATTGTCAGAGCCTAAGGTGAACAGAAGTGAGCCTTGGGCTGTTCCTGCGTCAATACCCATGGAGAGCATGACGTGAGAAACTTTCAGGGAACGGGAAATACACGCCGACCCGCTTGCTATCTTTACACCTTCCATGTCGAGGAAAAGCAGCATTGACTCTCCCTCTACATATTTCACTGTCAGGCTCGCGTTGCCTGGAAGTCGCTCTGTCGGATGCCCCACCAGATCAACTTCTTCTATGTTCTCGGGAATATCCTTTATCAGCCTGTCTCTCAACGGAATCAGATGGGTTATCCGGGCATCCATGTCTCTGGCCGCTATTTCAGCAGCCTTTCCCATACCGACTATTCCAAGGACATTTTCAGTGCCAGCCCTCAAGCCGCCTTCCTGAATTCCACCATCCAGCAGTGGAGCTATTTTTAGTCCTTTTCTGACATAAAGCGCCCCTACCCCATGTGGTCCATACATCGGATTAGAGGCCAAAGAGAGAAGATCGGCATTCATTGCCTGGACATCCACAGGGATGACACCCACCGTAGCCACTGAATCCGAGTGAAAAGTGATGCCTCGCTCTCGAGCTATCTTTCCTATTTCTGCTATTGGCTCTATCGTTCCAATCTCATTGTTGGCATGCATCACAGAAATTAGCACAGTTTGAGGAGTTATGGCCTTCCTTACATCATCAGGATCAACAAAACCATATTTGTCCACCGGCAGTCTTGTCACCTCAACACCGTTTTTTTCAAGGGCCTTGATCGCATGCATTATTGAAAAATGTTCTATGGAAGAGGTGATCAGATGATTGCCTTTGGATCTGTTAGCCTGCATCACGCCCTTTAGAGCCCAATTGTTGGATTCCGTTCCACCAGAGGTGAAAACAATTTCAGTGGGCCTGGCGTTGATCAGTTCAGCAACCTTTTCACGTGATTCATCAATGGCTTCGGTCACTTCTTCGCCAAGGCCGTGCATACTCGAAGGATTTCCATATTTTTCCCTCAGGAACGGGATCATGGTGTCAACCACTTCCGGCAGTATCGGTGAAGCTGCAACATGATCCATGTTAATTATTCGCATGATGAGGCCCCCTTAGAGCTTGAGCTAAAGTAGTTAATATACCCAAAATCCGAGTCAAATAAAAGTAACTATGTTGATTGAGAATGTCAACGAACATCAACCATGCTTAAACCGTTGAAGTCTGAAATTACGCATTGCTTATATTTTTTACAGCTAGTCCTTTTTTGCGCTCTTCCAGGAAAGCCAGGATGGCTGGCAATGTAAGCAATGTAAGCAGTACGGATGAGGTCATTCCCACAACCATGGCCCATCCCAGAAATTCCATGGAGTAATGCTTCGATGTGATCATTGAGACAAATCCCATGACATTTGTCAGGGAGGTAAAAATAATAGGGTTCGTTACTCTCTCCATGGCTTCCTCGACACTAGACCCCTCTTCCCCCAGACTTCCCATGACCAGGTGAACGCCATTATCCATTCCCAGGCCAAAGATCAGAGGAGCCACTCCAACTATTGAAAATGGCAATCCATATCCAGCCACGCTCATGACCCCGAGGGTTATACAAAAGGCCCCTGTCATGGGAACAAGACTCAGCGTAACCCCTAACGGACTTCTAAAAAGAGCAAAGAAAAAAATGATCACGGCGGCCAGCACGTACAAAGCCAATCTAACAAGCTCGGAAACCAGTCCGGATAAAATTTCTTCCATGACCTGGCGAGGCCCTGTCAAAGTAATTTTAACCGGTATCACCGATAACGCCTCAAGAATGTTGGCGTCGGCCTTTTTAAGCATTTTTGGATTGGTTACGCTTTCAGAATACCTCAGTTGAGTCAGGAATCTGTATTTGCCCTTTATCCGGGCGGTATACCACGAGCGCTCAACTGTGACGTCCTCGGTGGACAATTGCTCAGGGTTTCTTGCCAGTTTTTGTATAAGTTTGCCAGTTCCCTCAAAAGATCCTCTGATGACTTGTAAAGCCTCCTCGGACAGACCACTTTTTGTCAGGGCCAACGAAAAAGCTTTCTCAATGTTCACCCAGTTGTCTGATATCTCTTTTATCTGGGATAAGTTTAACTTTTTCACGGATTCAGGTGAAACCAGATACGAGACTGAGTCAAAGGAAGCTATTTCCCCGTGACGACTCATCAGATCTTCGAGCGCCGAATCAATTTTTCTCTGAATTCTCAATCCTGCTTCGAAATCATCTGTGTCAAATGAAAGTAGGGTCGGCTGAGAGAAATTGGATCTGAACTTTTTTGAAATCATTTTTGAGACATTCATTGAGTCCATGTTTCGAGCCAAAAAGACTCGAAACAAATCTTGCTCATAAGAGACCCGGGACGCAAAAATCAGCGCGACGCAAATTACCACTGCTGACAGGATGATTATCGTGACCGGACCTTTTTTATAAAACCTGGGTAAATTGCCCAGGTTTACCTTCATCGTAGGGAATCTGTCAGATCGAGATCCGCCTATTAATAAAGCCAGTGCAGGAACAAGAAATGCGGTGGATATAAAAGTTAGAGCCAGGCCTACAGCTCCCACATAACCGAACTGGGCCATTGCCGGCTGGTCCGATATGCACAGACACAGGAACGCGAGAATACTCGTCAACGCTCCCAAAGCTACAGGTGGCCCTGTTTGTTCATAAACTGTCCTGATCGAACAAACGGTGTCGTTGCCTTTGTCAAATTCCTCACGAAACCGATTCCATAAATGAACTCCGTAATCGGCTCCGAGACCAAACAGGACTCCGGTCGCCCCCATCACCACCGGATTAACCTCAGTGTAACTCAAATATATAATTCCATAATTTGGTCCCACTCCGGCAGCTATCGGAGCCATCAGGATCAGACCCGAAAGGGCGCTCCTATAGACAATGATCATGAGCAACAACACAGCCCCGAATGAAAAAGAGAGAATCCTGAAGGTCTCCTCATCAAATATCAAGTCCGATTCATGATGAAAAACCGTTTTCCCGGTGATAAACCATCTAAGTTCACCCGACTTGCCTCCCGGAACTGAAATCTCGTCAGAAAGCTTTTTAATCTGTGCCGGAATCAGGGCTTTGATCCTGTTTATCAATGATTTCCCATGGACAAGATCCGAACTTGGAAAATCAGGCGTAACCTGGATAAGATAAACCGTACTGTCCGGACTACCTATGAGCAGGTAGGTGTCCCCCAAACTAACAGCCCCTATCCGTCTCTCCATGGAAGATGACACAAATTGCCCCAGTTCCAGGGGGTCCTGCAGGATTCTTCTCTGAAGGTAGGGATTCTCGACAAGGAATAGCCTGTTCACTGTTCGACGTACAGAGTCCTCTACCCCTGACGGACTCAGTATTTTCCTTACCTGTTCACGTTCACGTTCATTCATTCCAAGGAGGAAATGACTGAACAGCATGGCCACATGTTCATGATCCTCGGGGTCTAGCCATCTGTAACGAACTCTGCGGACACCTTCCGTTTGGGATACTGCCTCCCCCAACTTCTGTACAAATTCAAGCCGGTTTTCGCCGGGAGGCTCAGGAAACTCCAGGACTATTATTAATGAGTCCTGTTCACCGAATATTTCAGCGTTCTCCTTGTTGACAGTGATTATCGAGTTTGTTTCTCCCACTCCGGCTATCAAATTGGAACTGATTACAATCCTGGGCGCACATGAATAACCCAGGATGGATAGCAATATGAACGTCAGTATTACCAGACGCGGAAATCTCAGTGAAATAGAGAGGACAAGCCTCAACGCTCTTACAATAAGTGGCATCATTATGAGAGACAACTTTCACACATTGTTTCTCTCGTTCTTCAATTTCTCGGTCAACGAATGATACTTTCTATCCGTAACTTCAGCAGCAGACATAATCCGGCGTTTCTGGATCCTGTATGCAACGATATAGCCTGAGAAACCGAAAACAACAGATAAAATCACCGCGGCAACCAGCCATCTCAACAGAAAGGCCTGACTCAGATTCATGAAAGCCTCGAGGGATTCCCAAAAATAATCCGCATTCATGATTGGATTCATGATTGCCTCGAATGACGTAAAATCAAGTTTCTGCTCAGGCTGTCCGATCACGAGAGAACCAAGAAGATAATATCCGTAATACAGCGGAATCATGTTGAAAGGATTGCTGACCAGCGTAAACGCCGCGGCAACTACAACATTGAATCTCATGGCAAACCGTAATAACCCTAAACAAGCCAATTGACCTCCGACCGGGATCAAAAAGCCAATGACCAACCCCAGACTAACCCCTAAAGCGTCAAAGTGAGGACTATTTCTGGAACTGAGTAGCGGTTCGATAAAAATGCCATGGAGTTTGTGATAAGTTCTATTCAGAAAGCCCGGGGATGTTTTCATGCTTCCTCATCATTCAAATTTCATGGCTGTGACAGAGTCCATCCTACTGGCTTTCAATGATGGATATATTCCGGATACTATTCCCAATAGCAGGGTAAAAATAAGACCTGTCAGAACACTCAAAGTCAGAACTGTCTTCGATATCTCAACGCCTAAAGGCTCTTTCAGGAAGTTTACCGAGAATACTCCCACGACAACACCTATGAGCCCTGCAATAAGACTGATCAACACGGCCTCTATCAGAAACTGAAGCAAAATTATTTCCTCTTTGGCCCCCAAGGCCTTCCTGAGACCGATTTCACGGGTCCTGTCCTGGATTGCGGTCAGCATCACCGAGGTTATTCCAAGACCGCCCAGTATTACGGTAACTACCAGCGCTGCGTAAATGAACATTTTAACCAGCCAGACCGTAGACTTGACTTTTTCCAGCCTGCGAGGATAGTAGATGAGTTCAAGTCCACTTTCATACCCCGGATGTGATGCTCTGAGAACTCGCATCGCCTCTTCCCAAACAGGTTCGACGTGGTTCCAATCGTCCACGCGAACATAAATCTCACGAATCCAGTATAACCCAGGGAACAGGCTCTGGGCCGTGGTTATAGGCAATACTATCATTCTCTGCAGGTCATTGCTCTGAATGCCGCCGAGCACTCCAATTATCTCAAATTTCAGACTACCGATTCCCACCACTTCCCCGACTGGATTATCCAACTTCAACAGATGCTTTACGACATTTTCACCAACAACACAGACCATTTTTCTGCCCACTACATCGGATGGGCCGATCAGTCTGCCGTTTGCAAGCCTGGCCGTCTGGGTAGCCCAGAATTCATGATCAATGCCAATTATTCCCGGACTCCATTCGTTCGATTTGAAAAATGCGTCCACTGCCGACAAGGAGACAACGGGCGCAACTGCCATGACATGAGGTATATCGCGCAATTTTTTGACGTCGGACATGTAATATTGACCGGGATGATAATTGTCGTCATTGCGCCACTGGGCTTTCATCACCGTTGCTTCACCAAGTAATTCCAGGTGTTCACCCATCTTTTTCTCAACTGAGTCACCCATGGTCTGAACAATTATAAAACCTGCGGCGCCCACTGCTATACCGGCCATGACAGCCTTGTACCTTCGCCTGTTGCGAAGCACTGAACGCCAGCACATTGTGAATAGATCGTCTAATTTCAATTCTACGGCCCCTTGGCTCCTTTGGAGTATGATTTTTCAGTATACAAAAACGCTCCCGATAATTCATCTATTGAGATCATCATTAAATCTAAAATGTGCTTTTTTGATGTTTTTTGCCGGAACGGTTCCTTGTAATTTTTCTTTCAAGGCTCTCCATCAGATGTTATGGTAATGGGAATATGTCCAAAAAATCTCAACAAGAGCCCGATACCGCTCATACTAAAAAAGATCCGCCTCAAAAGTCGCAGCGATTGTCTCAGTCGGGAATACTCAGCCGCTTTGTGAGTCTGTTATCGGCCCAGGGTGTTGATGGCGCCTTTGGCGGTCTGTTTTTTCTTTACCTGGCATGGGTCAATTCGTCGGATTACGGACAGATAATGTATGCCCTGGCAGCCGGGAGTATCGTGTTCACCGTCATTCAGTTCGGATTATATTATCCGCTGGTCTCGGAACTGGGAGCCTCAAACAAAGATCAGTGTCCTTCAATAATCAACCGCGTCTTCATTATAAAAATGGGGCTTTTTGTCCCGGCAATTTTGAGCGTCATACTGATAGCCTGGCAAAGAAATCTGTCATGGGAATTGTCCCTGGTTCTCATCTCCATTTCTTTGGGATTTGCGGCGGAGGCAATTGCCGACACTTTTTTTGCCGACCTCAGGGTCAGGGGTTATCAGTCAAGAGAAGCGCAAATAAAGATACAGGCTTCAATAGCTTCTTATGTCTATGGTTTTGGCGCAGCGGCCCTAGGCTTGAACCCAGTCATCATTAGCCTTTTTAAACTGGTTTCTTCGGTAATCAGAATAGCCCTCGCCTTCTCCACGTATGTCAGGGATTACCCCTCCGGAATTTTTATTCTACCCCACTGGTTATTGACCAAGAACATGTTCATGGCGGCAATTGTGTTTGCCATGATTGAAATACTCGGGATCATTTATAATAAAACTAATATATTTTTTCTGGAGAAATACGAGGGTGTCACAGGGGTGGCGTTTTACAGCGCTACATGGAATATCGTGGACGCTGTATCCGTACTCGCCTCCGAGCAGTTTCTCGGTTGGGTAATCTTTCCCCTTCTGGCAGGTCTGTGGCTGAACCAAAAACAGGAGGCTCAGAAGCTTGTCAGGAGTAATGCTCAATGGCTAAGCGCATTCGCATTCCCCATCATGTTTTTTCTGTCGGCGGAGAGCAGCCTGATCATCGGAGCCATATATCCAGCAGAATATAAAGATGCAGTATGGATGCAGCAATACCTGGTCTGGACCATACTTCTTTCATTTCAAAATAATCTTTTTTCCTACGTGATGATGGTGTCGGGCTCGGCGAAAATCCTGCTGGCAATTCAGGCAGTGGCTACCATCCTTAATCTCGCGTTTAATTATTTCCTTGTAAGCGCCTGGGGTCTGAAAGGAGCGTGCCTGGTTATTATCCTGACCAAACTGGCTACTACTTCTATGACCTTTTCTTTCTGCAGGTTTTATTTAAACATTGTTTGTTTCAAAGATTTTTTGTTTCCTTTAGTGATGGCGGTTTTTCTTTTTGCAGGTTTCAAAATCTTAGAACATTTCATCAATATTCATGCGGCGGTCATCTTGATTTTGGGAATGTACGTGCTCTTACTGATGAACCTGGGACCACGCGTCATGGGGCCTATGCCCGGCCTGACAAAGAAAAACGTCAAAGAGGGAACTGAAACATCAGCATTATAAAGCCCTCACTGTCCCGGGAATGCTGCTGGTTCTCCTGCAGCTCCGTGAGCCTAAGGACTGTCAGTTGACGTATGAGGGCAGCCAGAGAGTTATTTTCGGAAAAGCCAACAAAATTGCAATTA
>CAZGVM010000017.1:25495-28065 GCA_964528855.1 uncultured Desulfomonile sp.
AGTGTAAAAAATGAAAAAATATCGTTCGTGTATAAATTGCAATTATTGCAATGTAAGCAGGAATAAACCACAGCACTCCACGGAAGACGGTAGCCAAAGGAATCGTCTTGCTCATTCCTGAAACAACATAAGCAGAGATGCCTACAGGTGGCGTCACTGCTCCCATGGTAGTCACCGCCGTCAAAATGACCCCGAACCAGATTGGGTCATAACCCATCTTGACTACCAGAGGGAAAAATATAGGTATAGAAACAAGAAGAAATCCCAGAGCGTCCATCACGCAGCCCGCCACTCCATAAACCAGTAGAATTATAAGCATGATGACCCAAGGCTGCACAGGAAGACTCGAGGCAAATTCGGTGATCTGAGTAGGCAGCCCGCTCAAAGTCAGAAAACGTCCAAAAATAATGGCGCCGGTTATTATCACGATGATCATGCAAGCGACTTTTAGAGAGTCCATTATCGACATGACGAAAGAGTTCCAGGTTAATTTTCTTCTGATCAAAGCCATGGCAAGAGAAAAAAACGCGCCGGCGGCTCCTGCTTCAGTTGGCGTAAAAATGCCAAAGAACAGACCGGCCATCACCAGCACAAAGAGGAAAATCATTTCAAACGCGCCCGGTAAGGCTTTAATTTTCTCCATGGCTGTTGAGGCTGGCCCTCCCGGGCCCGCATCCGGCTTTACCAGACACATTACATAAACAGTCAAACAGAACAGCAACATCAGGATGACCCCAGGAATGGCGCTGGCCCAAAACAGCTTGCTGATTGACTGCTCCGTGTAAATCCCGTAAACGAGCAGCACCACACTCGGAGGAATAACCACCCCCAACGTCGAACCGCAGGCGACCGCAGCCGAACTTAACTGAGGATCATAGTTACGCTTTTCCATTTCCGGCAAGGCAACCGCCGTCATGGTGGCCGCCGTTGCGGTGTTTGAGCCGCAGATGGCCGCAAACCCGCCACACGCCATGATGGTTGACATGGCCAATCCTCCGCGAACCCGCCCCATCCACGTGTAGGCCGTGTTGTAGAGATTTTCGTTCACCCCCGAATAGAAGCATATCTGCCCCATCCACACAAACAAAGGTATAACGCTTAAGCCGTACTGAGAAAATGTAGTCCAGATTTCGGTTCCCAGCAAATTGAAAGCAGCTTCAGGCGAAACAAGGAACCATAGGCCGCAAACACCCACAACACCCATGGCCAATCCAACCGGTATTTCCAGAAAAAACATCAAGAGCATCAAAATGGCTATTCCTGCCAAGCCTACCATGGTCTTCTCCTGACGGCCCGATAATGATTCTTTCTTGAGACATGTCTGCGTTTAACAAGTCAATTGGGCAGATCAATCTCCGAACATCATATAATACTAAAGTTTGCCTTTGACTTTCAAGGTTTCTATGGTTTTCGGTTTCATTATCGACCCGTCAGCCAAAGTTCTCGAGACAAGAGAGAATACCGCCTCGTCAAATTTTTTACTGTCCTCATCCCTTCTGGCCGAAGCTGACATAACCACATTCAACCTCATGTTCCCTGATAACTTTTCTCTGTGTCTGTTCAAATAAGCCCAGTAGAGGTTGGTTACCAGACAGTCCTTGCCGGGATAAAAACCGCATATAACGCAATAATCGCTCATATTAGACAGTATGAGCGCCAACTATTGCTTGTGGTACGGACGTTGAGCCGGTTTCCACGCGGTGAAACAGCTGCAAGTCCCCTAGTTGATCGTACGGAACATATATCCAGCGCCGTGCAGACGGGGCAGGGTTCACACTCTTCAAGGCATCAATGAATGAACTCATAAATTTCCAACCACCATTTTTATCATTCAAGAGCATGCAATAATTGATAAAAACACTGAACGATCTGTTTACAGTCAAGCAATTCCGTCCAACGTCAGGATCAATCGGTTTTTATGATCGATAATGAATTGTAGGGTCTGGCCTCCATGTTCCAAAGAAAAAACGGAACCAGCTTACCAGTTCCGTTTCTTACAGGGAGACCCCTGAATTACTTCAATGTTTTTATAGTTCAGCGAAATGTCCAAAAAAACGGACTAGGCGGCTACGACATCATCCTCTATGGGCCATCTGCCCTGATTGAGCCATCTGACCAGAGATGCGTCTATAGCGTCCTCAAAAACATCGCATCGAGATGCTATCTCCTTGAAAGACAAGCCCTGCTTAAGCATAAAGTGTATATTTTGAGGCGTCATACGAACTCTGTAACCTTCCATCTCGAGCATGACTTTCTCCTTTTACGCTATAATAATTTCAATACCTTTATTAGTTTGCTGAACCGCCACTAAGTTCCCTTTTGGAACTATTAATTTTTCATTTTATTCAAAACTCTCAATGTCTTAAAAAGTCTAATATAGCGTTTCAGTATAATGTTTTTGAACCTTGGTTGTCAATAAAAATACGAACAGTGAATTAAAGTAATTTCCCTGGTGAATAATGATATTCGAGTGCGGAGCCGGTAATTGCAGAGCCACTTAATGGACACTGTCTGGATAATTACTCAAACGACTCAACAACCCTCACTGACGCATTCTACCTCAGGGGATT
>CAZGVM010000018.1:0-27792 GCA_964528855.1 uncultured Desulfomonile sp.
AAGGACATTTATATCGCCCCCAAACTTGCCGCAAGGATTGAAGCGGGTCTTGGTGCGCCCTACTGGACCAGGACCTGGAGGGACATGTATAGAAATCTTTTCAGTGCTCTGAAGCTGGAAAAGATCGCCATGTTCATCATTCTTACATTTATTGTCCTGGTGGCGGCCTTCAACATAGTAATTTCTCTGATCATGCTGGTGATGGAGAAGAGCAAAGACATTGCAATTCTTAAATCCCTGGGCGCCACATCTGACCGGATCATGCGAATATTCATCGTACAAGGGATGATAATAGGAACAGCAGGGACTTTTTTAGGGACATTGGCGGGGCTTGGCGGGGCTGCGTTGCTCGCTCGCTATCCTGTCATAGAATTGCCAGAGGAAATTTACACCATATCTACTTTGCCCGTCGCCATAAACACACTGGATGTAGTAATCATATGCAGTGTCGCACTCACCATCTGTTTCCTGGCCACATTGTATCCGTCATTCAAAGCGGCCCGCCTCGAACCGGTGGAGGCGTTGCGCTATGAATAAATCGCCTCTATATGAATTGCTGAACCTCCATAAAAATTATTCTCATCCAGGCGGCGATGTCGAGGTGCTAAAGGGTCTGGATTTTTCAGTGGAAAAGGGAGAAACGGTGGCTATTGTTGGACCATCGGGTGTAGGCAAAAGCACTCTGTTGCACATAATGGGGTTGCTGGATAAACCGACTCATGGGGATTTGCGTTTCGACGGCGCCGATATCACTCAGTGTTCCGAAATGGAAACGGCAAAACTGAGAAACAGAAAGATTGGATTCGTCTTCCAGTTTTTTCAGCTGCTACCGGAATTTAGCGCCATTGAAAATGTCCTGATGCCGGCATTGATCGCCGGAAAAAATTATAAGACCATGAAAAAGCAGGGGTTAGAACTTCTTGACGCAGTCGGTTTGAGTCATCGCTCAAAACACCGGCCTGGTGAACTGTCCGGAGGAGAACAGCAGAGAGTTGCAATAGCGAGATCCCTAATTATGGGACCTGACGTGATTTTAGCCGATGAGCCAACAGGCAACCTTGATCCTGACACTGGTGATGAAATAGAGACTTTGCTTAGAGAATTGAACGAATCTACCAAGACCACTCTGGTGGTAGTTACGCACAAAGAGTCTCTGTCAATGTCCATGGACAGGAGAGTCACCCTTCATGGCGGCAGGTTGGTGGAGCTTCAATGATCAGAATAATAGCTCTTATTATTTCCGTGATTTGTTTTCCTTGTATTGTCTTATCACAGGAAACGCAGATCAGGAAAGTGATGATTTTCCCGTTCAAGGTAGTAGCGAAGGGCGTGCCAGCCGATCAGCTCAATAATGAACTTGCCGGTGTTTTAGGAGCGGAACTCTCTCGAGAGGGTGATGTGGATGTTATTTCCGGCATGTCATTTGCAAACGCAATACAGGAAAAAAGAATTGATCCTCAGAGACTCGTTCGTATAGGCGAGAGGATGGGGGCCCAGGCGGTTATATGGGGCGTCACCACGCAACTCGATGAAGGGGTTTCTGTCGAATTGTCGGTTTTGCCGATTCAAGAGGGGAAAAAAACCAGACTTTTTACAGCCAACGCAAAAGATAACGCCGAATTGATGGGGCGCATGCGGGAAATATCCGCTGAGATTGGAGGAACCGTTCTCAACCGCCCTAAAGTTGGAGAGATAAAAATTGAGGGTAACAAAAGAATTCAAAGGGAGGCTATCCTCAACAAGCTCGAGATGAAGGCCGGAGCGCCATTCAGGAAATCAGCAATCAGCGATGAGATCAGGGAAATTTATTCGATGGGATATTTTGAAGATGTCCAGATTAGAGCGCAAGAGGCCGCTGATGGGAAAATGGACATTTTTGTAACTCTGAAAGAGCGCCCATCGATAAAAAGTATCGAATTGGACGGGGTAAAACTCTTTTCAAAAGATGAGATCCTGGACGCTTTGACCACAAAATCCTTTTCGGTGGTCAGTGTTCAGAAAATCCGAAATGACATTGAAAAAATAAAGGCGATGTACGAGAAGGATGGCTATTACGAGCCCAAGGTCGATTATGAAATAAAAGAACTTTCCCCCAATGAAGCTTCGCTTACGTTTAAAATTGACGAGGGTAGGAAAAGTTATCTTACCGAAATCATACTCGACGGCAGAAACAAGCTTGATGAGAAAGACATCAAGAAAGCTTTGACACTTAAGGAAAAGAGCTGGTTCTGGTTTCTGGACGAATCGGGATCGTTCACCAGAGAAAAACTGGAAGAAAACAGGATGAGACTCTTTGCTACATATCTGGAGAACGGTTTCATAAATGTCCAGATTGGAGCTCCGAAAATAGAAATTACGGATGGATCAGTAAAATTAACTTTCCCAATCAAGGAAGGAGACCGGTTCCAGGTTCGTAAGGTAGATGTTGAAGGTGATCTTATAGCTCCGGCTGAACAACTGGTAGCAGATTTACAGGTAAAACCGAAGACCTGGTTTAAGAGGTCTGCTGTTGCGGAAGACATCAAGACCTTGACTAAACTTTACACAAGTCAAGGGTATGCATACGCCGATGTTGAGCCAATGCAAAAGATCAATGATGAGCACGACTTTGTTGATCTGACTTTCAAGGTCACCAAAGGGGACAAGGTTTCGATTGAACGCGTAGATATAACCGGTAATGACAGGACCCGCGACAAGATCATCAGACGGGCCTTGATGATCAGCGAAGGTGATGTTTATAACTCAGACAGCTTTGAAGCCACGAAAAGTAATCTTGAGGGAATGGACTTTTTCGAAGCGGTAAAACTCAAGACCTCCCCAGGCTCTAAACCCGACATGATTAACGTCACCGTTGAAGTCATCGAGAAGAAAACGGGCTCGTTGGCCGCCGGTTTGGGATACTCGTCCCAAGACGGCGCTATGGGGAATATTGATCTTAAGGAGCGCAACCTGCTCGGAATGGGGATTGTAGCCAATGCAAAGGCTAATCTTTCCAGCCGAAGGAGCAATTACGAAGGGTCTTTGACATACCCCTGGATAATGGATTATCCCCTTACTGGCAGCCTCAGAGGCTACAAGGCCCAGCAGTACGAAACCAGTTATCTCAGGGATAGCAATGGCTTCAGCGCTCATTTGTCATATCCGCTCTACGGTTTGTGGACCATGAGCAGCGGTTTTGCCCGCGATTCAAGCAAACTATCCGGTTTTGAACAGGTTTTCGCCAGGTCTATCGTTGCCTATTATGCTCAGTACAACACCAGGGCAGAGAGATTCCTCAATATTAGTGAAAATTCACTTTCGATGAACATCGGCAGGGATACAAGGAACAACTCCGTAATTCCAACCGCAGGCTCCAAGGTCACCATAGGAACAAGATTGTCTGGATTTGGTGGTGACGTTGCTTTCTCAAGTTATTATACCGAAGCGATTTATTATCAGTCTCTCTTTTGGAGAGCGATCCTGAAACTTAGAGCGAATGGTTCCATGTTGACGGAGTCCGGTTCAGATCCCATACCATTTGACAGGAGAATTCTTCTCGGAGGAATTCAGAGTATCAGAGGCTACAAGCAGGGAGAAATTGGGCCTCGTGATAGGTATGGAACCGTGATAGGCGGGGATAGGGCTCTCTTCTCGAATGTTGAATGTCTGTTTCCTTTAATTGACAGGCTAAAACTCAATGGGGTGACGTTCTTTGACATCGGCAATTCCTGGAATGTATCCCAGGGGCCATTCATGAGCGATGTCAAGGCCGGAGTGGGTGTTGGAATAAGGTGGGTATCTCCCATGGGACCACTCAGGATAGAATATGGCTGGAAGGTTAATCCGGACAGGGGAGAAGAGCCTGGCGCTTTCGCTTTTGCCATGGGGCAATTGTTCTGACAAGGCTTTATCAAAAAATTGGCTTAATATGATGCCATTGCCGGGGCACAACGGTAAAACACACCAGGATGTCACTGCTTGGTTGCAATTTCTTATGTTCATTGATATTAATCCCCCCGAAAGTTGGAGTTTCCTTCCCTTCCAGATAACTAGTACGGGCCAAAAATGTTTTTGGCGCCGTTCAATTTGTCCGTTTATAAGTTTTACTGCATCGAAAGGAGCTTTTATCATGTCAAAATCCTTCACTCTGGCGCTTACTGCGCTTTTTCTAGGTTTTACCTTTTTTTCAGGCGTCGTTCAGGCTGAATCTTTTACAGTGGCCTTCGTTGACTTTCAGAAACTGGAAACCAAGTCCAAAAAAGCGCAGGACCTCCAGAAAAAGCTCACAGACATGAGCAATGTGAAGAGAAACGATCTGGAGAAGAAGAAGAACGAACTGGTCAATCTTCAGGAACAACTCCAAAAACAGGGGCCAATGCTTAAAGAGGAAACCCGTAACGACAAAATCAAGGAACTCGGCGTAAAGGAAATGGAACTGAAGCTTGCTCAGAAGGCTGCTGAAAGCGATTTGCAAAACGAGTTCAGGGCCGCCCAGGAATTGATGATGAGAGATATTAACAAAATAATTTCTGAAGTAAGAACCCAGAAAAATTTGAGCATGGTATTGAATTCAATGGCGATACTGTCAGCTGATGACGCTTACGATATCACTGATGAAATCATAAGACTTTACGATGGTGGCTCAGCGGGTAAACCTGCGGCAGAAAAGCCGAAACAGCCTGCTCAACCGGCTGCGCCTGCTAAACCTAAAGCTCCGGCGGCCAGATAAAGGAGAGCATTCATTCAGAGCATGATTTCTTTTACTCTGGAACATATAGCCAGGATTCTTAAACTGGAAGCTTCCGTATGTCCGGGCCCCCAGATTTCGGGGGTGCGGCCACTGGAATTCTCTCAGCGCTCAGATCTTACCTATGTTGAGAATGATCGATTTCTTGGCAAGCTGGCCGATAGCGGAGCCGGCGCCGTAATCATAGGAGCTAGGTTGCCGGATCCTGGCATTCCGTTCATTCGATCCAAAACTCCTGAAGCGGATTTTGCGCGACTGACCGCCCTCTTCTACAAGCCCAAGCAGCCGGACGCTGGTGTGTCAGAGCTGGCCGCAGTGTCTCCATCGGCTATAATAGCGGATTCCGTCTATATAGGCCCGCATTCGGTTGTGGGCGAAAGATGTTTGATTGGGGCTAATGTTCTAATCGGCCCAGGGGTGGTCATAGGCGAGGATTGTTCTATCGGTGATGAAACGGTCATTCATGCAAATGTCACTATTTATCACAACGTCTCCATAGGACGTAGAGTGATAATTCATTCCGGAACAGTGCTCGGAGCGGACGGTTTTGGCTATGCTCAAGGCCTCGATGAAAATGGCGCTCCTTCCATCATAAAGAAATATCATAGCGGCTCCGTTGTCATTGAAGATGAAGTTGAAATTGGCGCATTGTGCGCGGTGGACCGCGCTTTGGCTGGAGTAACAAGAATAGGACGTTCCGCCAAAATTGATAATCTGGTCCAAATCGCCCACAATGTTTCTGTGGGCGCAGGAACGGTACTGGCCTCTCAAGTTGGAATCGCCGGCAGTTCATCGATCGGAAAATTCTGCATGGCTGGCGGACAGGCCGGAATAAGGGATCACGTCAAGGTTGGTGACGGTGTCGTTCTGGCCACCAGGGTAGGGGTTTACCGGGATGTGCCCAGCGGAGCCATCATGGCCGGATCTGTCCCGGCCATGCCTCATAAGCTGTTTCTTAGGGTTCAGACGGCCATGAAAAAGCTTCCGGAACTTCTAGACAGAATAAGAAAGCTCGAAAGACTTATCGAAAACGATTCCAAGGACAAACAATGATTCATCCAACAGCCGTAATCCATCCTGGAGCGATGGTGGCCGATGACGTCACTATTGGCGCTTATTCCGTAGTCGGTGGAAATGTGTCTATCTCTGCGGGGTGCGAAATAGGTCCTCATGTTGTCATTGAGGGGAATACCAAGATTGGCGCAGGAGTTAGAATATCTCAATTCGCCTCCATTGGCGCTCCGCCTCAAGACCTCTCTTACCGCGGTGAAGACACCACAGTAGTGATAGGGGATCGAGTCAACATCAGAGAGTATGTCACGATTCATCGAGGAACCTTTAAAGGTCGGAAGACTACAGTCATAGGGGATGATTGCTATTTGATGGCCTATTGCCATGTGGCTCACGACTGTATTCTAGGCAAGGGCGTCATCATGGCTAATTCGGCTCACCTTGGCGGGCACATCGAGATAGGTGATCGCGCCATTCTGGGTGGGATCGTCGCAGTGCATCAGTTTGTGCGAGTTGGAGAATATGCGTTGGTCGGAGGGGTTTCCGGAGTGGCCAAAGACGTTCCTCCATATACACTTGCCAGCGGGGCTCGTATCTACGTTTATGGACTCAACGAAGTCGGATTACGTAGGAATGGATTCCCTTCAGCCACCATTCGAGTTCTCAAGCAGGCGTTTAAACTTGCTTTCAGATCCTCTCTAAAGGTTGATGAAGCTGTAAAAAAAATCAGGTCAGAAATGTCAGACATCCCGGAGGCCATAAAATTTGCCGACTTTCTGGCCACCTCCAGGAGAGGCACGGCCAGAGTGTCTCTAAGTAAACATGCTTTTCGGGTTTCCTGAACATGCGGACGATAGGCTTGGTAGCGGGATCGGGAGATTTGCCGGTCCATGTTGGCGCCGAGGCCCAGAAGAGGGGCTTTCTGGTTGTTGTGGTCGCTTTCGAGGGATTCACGAGTCCCTCTATTGAAAATTCTGCTTCAAAAGTGTGCTGGATGAAGCTAGGACAAGTGAATAAGGCCATTGAGGCGCTTAAGACCAATGGCGTAAGCCGTGTGGTGATGGCCTGAAAAATTGAAAAAAGCAACCTTCTTGACTTGTTGCGTCTCCGACCAGACAGAAGGGCCCTGAAAATTATTAGATCATTGAAGGATTGGCGCGACGACACGATTCTTGAGGCGATAGCATCAGAGTTGAACCAAGAAGGGCTCACGATTGAGGAGATCACAGGCTGGGCCCCGAAACTCATGTCTCCCCTTGGACTTCTGTCCAAGCGCAAGCCAAGCCCGGACCAGATTAGAGACATCTTGTTCGGCAGAAGAATGGCTCAGGGTATCGGAGGGCTTGACATCGGTCAAACGGTCGTTGTCAAAAATACATCCGTCATCGCTGTTGAGGCTATCGAAGGCACCGACAGGGTCATCCGTCGATCGGCTGAATTGGCGTTGGGATGCGTTGTGGTCAAGATGGCCAAACCTGATCAGGACATGAGATTTGATGTTCCTGGAGTTGGGCCGTCCACCATAGAGAGCATGATCGAGGCAAAAGCCTTTGTGCTGGCGGTAGAGTCGCATAAGACTCTCCTGCCCAAGAAGGAAGAGATGCTCGAATTAGCAAATTCTAAAGGCATCATAGTGATTGGAATTCCTCCTGCGGGAGATATCAGCACGACTTTTTGCGCTTGACTCAGTTTCGGAAATTTATTTGCCCCGGTTATCCAGGTATAAGAGACTCACGTTTTTTGTCTGCGTTCGTCCTTCATCAACAAAATCCCGGTCCAAGCCAATTCCGTTGGGTTCACTTAATGGGGCAGAACTGACCATTATCAAAGCCGATTATTCCGATGTTTTTTTGTTTTTTAAAATTTCTGCTGGACACAAAGGCAACGTTGTTCACTCCATAGATTGCGTTTTTGAATTCAGCCCGGGCCATTGCTTGATCGTATCCCGATCTTTATGTTAATTTGAACGCTCAAGGAGTTGAAGCTGATGAAACCATATCCTGTGATGATGAACCTGCTGGATAAGCAGGTCGTTGTGGTGGGTGGAGGCCGAGTAGCCTTCAGGAAAACGATTGGATTGCTGGATAGCGGGGCCAATGTAGTCGTCATATCACCGGAGTTGGTGGAAGAACTTCAACAGCTTTATAAGGAATCACGGATAACGTGGATTCCTGAATGTTTTTCTCCTGAGCAATTAGATGGATTCGAGCCTATAACGCTTGTCTTCGGAGCAACTGACATCAGGGAAGTTAATGTCAAGCTTAGCAATGAGGCCATGCGCAGAAAGATACCGTGTAACATAGCAGATGTTCCCGATTTGTGTACTTTTATAGTTCCCGCTGTCATTACTCAAGGGGATTTAATAATCTCGGTTAGCACTGGAGGCGCCTCTCCCGCTTTGGCACGTCGAATCCGGGAAGATCTGGAAAAGAAATTTGGCCCAGAATATGCCACAATGACAAAACTCATGGGAGAACTACGAAAACAGATCGTTCGAAACGGTAGCGACTCCGAGGCCAACAAGAAGGTCTTTCTAGAAATTGTTGATTCCCAGTTGTTACCGGCTCTGCGTGACAACGATCTGGATATGGCTTCGATGATATTATCAGAAATTCTCCCGGATGAAGTTGATGCGCTTAAATCCATCCTTTCAAGAAGCAATCTGGACTAGAGTGAGGAAAAGTTGGATCTGATTTTTTTTAAATGCGCTGTAGCGTTGTATCTGATCTCATCAGTTAGCTTCCTCGTCTTTTTGCTCAGGTCATCTTCCCTTAAATGTCCTCTTGGAGTCTGGACGGCTCTGGCTGGATTCGCATGCCACAGTCTGTCCATTCTGCACAGAGCATTCTTTTCCGGTTTTTTCCCTTTGGCTACTGCTTTTGACGCATTGTCTTTTTTCGCCTGGCTCATTACCACGATGTTCCTGATTATGCAGCATCGTCATGCCAGCCCCATTTTTGGGGCTATCGCCACCCCTATGGCGGCAGTGCTAATGATTGTGGGGGCGACCCTCTCATATCAGATCAAAGAGCCATTGGTTCCTGTTTTTCATAGTTGGTGGTTACCGATTCATGTGACCTTGGCTCTTGCAGGTAATTCGGTATTTGGAATCATGGCTCTTGCAGGTTTCATGTACATTGTCCAGGAAAGATCTATCAAAAGGAAAAAGTTGGGGCGCATTCACAAGTTGCTTCCGTCGCTAGAGGTTCTGGATATGATCAACAGGAGGGGACTTCCAGTCGGCTTTTTCCTCATGACGGTAGGAATTGTTTCAGGCGCCTTGTGGGCGGGGAGCGCATGGGGTTTTTACTGGAGTTGGGACCCCAAAGAAACGTGGAGTTTGATCACCTGGTTCGCCTATGCTGCGATGGTTCACCAGAGACTCGTGCTAGGCTGGAGGGGTAAGAAAGCCGCTATAATGGCAATGATCGGATTCGGTCTGGTAATGTTTACGTTTATTGGAGTGAGTATTCTATTTGCGGGGCATCATTCATTTCGTAATCCAGTGTTGGGAACACGTGCTTTATGAGTTCAGGATTGGCGGTCATAGGCCTTAATCATAAGACTGCGCCTGTTGAGGTTCGCGAGAAAGTGACTTTTTCCGCGAACCGTGATGGCGCTTTGACCAGGGCCATTCTGGCGTTGACCGGAGTCCGTGAGGCCATCATTCTGTCTACCTGCAACAGATCCGAGGTGATAGCCCAATGTGACCCTGTGGAGGAAGTCGTTCACCATATTTTGAAAGCTGTGGCAGATCTGAACGGAGTTGATCAACACTCTCTGGCCAAACATTCTTACGTTAAGATCGGAGCGGACGCTGTCAGGCATGTATTCAGAGTTGCAGCCAGTCTGGACTCAATGATTCTCGGGGAACCACAGATTCTTGGTCAAGTAAAGGAGAGTTTCAAGAGAGATTCAGACGCTGACACAATCGGTCCGACTCTCAGCAGGCTCATGCACAGAGCCTTTTTTACCGCCAAAAAAGTTCGAAACGAAACAGGAATAGGCCTTGCCGCCGTTTCTGTAGCATATGCGGCCGTTGAGTTGGCAAAGAAGATACTGGGTGAGCTTAACGAGAAGTCGGTATTGCTTATTGGAGCAGGTGAGATGGCGGAACTAACTGCCCGGCATCTGATAGGCCAGGTCATGCGCCCCATTTGTGTTGCCAACAGGACTTTCGAAAATGCCTGTAAACTGGCTGATGAATTCGGCGGAGAAGCCTTGCGTGTAGAGCAGCTTTCTGAAGCTTTGGCCCAGGCGGATATAATAATATCCTCGACAGGAGCCTGTGAGCCGGTGATTAAAGCAGCCGACGTAAAAAACGTCATGAAGACCAGAAAATACCGGCCAATGTTCTTGATAGACATAGCGGTTCCCCGGGATATAGAGCCCTCGGCAAACGATCTGGACGGAGTTTATCTCTACAACATAGACGATTTGCAGGCGGTGGTAAGTGAGAACCTTGGCGAGAGAATGAATGAAGCGCTCAAGGCTCAGGAAATAGTTGATGAAGAAGTCACCAAATTCATGAATTGGACCAAGACGCTGGATTTGTCGCCGACAATCGTGGCACTCAGGGAAAAGCTTGAAGGCATCAGATCCGGAGAAATTGCCAGAATGAATGGCAAGCTCTCAAAACTGGAAGATGGTCAGCGTAAAATTCTTGAAATAATTACCAAATCCATAATCAACAAAATAGCCCATGATCCAATTTCTTTTCTTAAGAAAACCAAATCGACAATCCGTAGGGATGTGAACGCCGACATCGTTCAGAGGGTGTTTAATCTGCATGGATTCTCCATATCGAGAGACGGGTCGGAAGAAAACCTCGAAAATGAAGCTGATAATAGGAACTAGAGGCAGCGCATTAGCGCTCTGGCAGGCCAGACATGTCGCATCCAGGATTACTGACGCCAATCCTGGGATTGTAATCGACATCATCACTATCAAGACCCAAGGTGACAAGATTCTCGATGCCCCTTTGTCAAAAATAGGGGGAAAGGGTCTTTTCACAAAGGAAATTGAAGACGCACTACTTGACGGCGTAGTGGATTTGGCGGTCCATTCCATGAAAGACGTGCCGACGGAGTTGCCGGAAGGCTTGCACATCGAAGCCATTCTGGAGCGAGAAGACTCTCGTGATGTTTTCATATCGAGAAACGGCCATCGATTGGATCAACTGGGAAAAGGGGCTTTGATAGGAACTTCAAGTCTAAGGCGACGGGCTTTTCTTATGAGCAGGTATCCGGGGCTAGAGGTCATATCGATCAGAGGAAATGTTGATACCCGCATTAAAAAAATCGAGACAGAGAATCTTGATGGAGTCATGCTTGCAGCGGCAGGCGTTTTTAGAATGGGATTTTCAAACAAGATCACTGAATTCCTGCCGTTTGACGTCATGCTTCCCGCTATTGGTCAGGGAGCAATAGGAATTGAAACCCGTATCAGTGATGACCATACCAACCGTATAATCAAACAACTCAATCATGAGTCCACTGAACTATGCGTAAAAATAGAAAGATCATTTCTAAACAGAATGGGCGGGGGATGTCAGGTTCCCATGGCTGCTCACTGTGAATGGGAAAACGGAGTTGTCTCGGTGCAGGCGGCAGTCGCTCATCCCGATGGTGCGCCTATGTTAAGACAAACCTACCGGGGAGACAACACCAGTGAACAGACAGGGGTCATGTTGGCCGAACGACTGATAGGGCTTGGCGCAGGTGAAATCCTGAGAGATGTCCTGGGATCTTCTTGGGAACCAGGTTGTGTGAATTGATTACTACTCTTGAGAACGGAAATATTTATGTCAGAGGACAGAACCAAAACTAACAAAAAAAATGGATTCGGCACTGTATATCTAGTTGGGTCTGGGCCCGGCGATCCCGGACTTATTACAGTAAAAGCTCTTGAGAAAATCCGTCAGGCAGACGCTATAATCTACGATTACCTTGCAGGTCAGGAATTTCTCAAAGAAGCACGTCCAGACGCCGAACTCATATACGTCGGTAAAACGGGCAAAGAGCATACTCTCGAGCAGATGGACATAAATAAACTCCTGGTCGAAAAAGCCACTCAGCATGAATGCGTGGTCAGACTGAAGGGTGGGGATCCTTACGTGTTTGGTCGCGGGGCAGAGGAGGCTGAGGAGCTGGTCGAGGCGGGAATACCTTTCGAGATTGTTCCTGGCGTCACCAGCGCAGTGGCAGCCCCCGCTTACGCCGGTATACCAGTGACCCACAGAGACCACGCTTCAATGGTCACATTTGTGACCGGTCACGAAAACCCGAACAAGGACCAATCCTCGATTGACTGGAGAAACCTTGCAAAGAGTTCGGGATCTCTTGTCTTTCTAATGGGAGTCAAGAATCTGGAAATTATTGCCTCATCATTGATCGCCAACGGGATGAAGCCGGATACTCCAGCTGCGCTGGTCAGGTGGGGAACCACTCCGGATCAGTCTTCATTTCTTAGCTCTCTCGCTGAAATAGCAGCAGAGGCGGTTTCCAGAAAATTTAAAGCCCCGGCAGTGCTGATTGTAGGATCAGTGGCGTCGCTCAAACCACGACTCGATTGGTACGAAAAAAAGCCACTGTTCGGTAAACGGGTCTTGATAACGAGAAGCAGAGAGCAATCCAAGAAAATGGCCGAGAGAATTCTGGCGCAGGGAGGCAAGCCAATACTGTTTCCTACCATTCAGATAAAGGATCCGGCTGATTTCTTCGCTCTTGATATGGCTATATCCGAAATTGGAAAATATGACTGGGTTGTTTTCACGTCAGTAAATGGTGTAGAGGCCTTTTTCAGGCGTTTTTTCTCAAGGGAACATGACATAAGAGAATTGGTGGGACCAAAATTTGGAGCTATTGGGCCAGTAACTGCAGAGGCGATCAGGAAGCATGGCATAAAGGTCGAGTTACTGGGAGAACAGTTTGTGGCAGAGGGAGTGCTTGAAGCCCTGAATAAAGAAGGTGTCAAGGGAAAGAGTTTTCTTATTCCTAGAGCTGAAAAAGCGAGAAATATACTTCCGGAGGGTATAGTCAAAAGGGGAGGGTCAGTAGACCTTGTTACGGTTTACCGAACCGACTTGCCGGATATTGCAGACGTAGACTCAATCAGACAGGCTCTTGCAAACGGGAAAGTCGATGTAATCACTTTCACCTCGTCTTCCACTGTGAGCCATTTCGCCGAGCTTATAGGAAAATCGTATCTGGCGGACCTGATTAGGGGAAAAACACTCGCCTCAATCGGTCCTGTAACTTCTCAAACCATCAGGGATATTGGGCTTGAACCAACAATCGAGGCTAACGAATACACCATCGATGGGCTTTTGAAAGCTATTGAGTCATACTTCCGGAAAAATGATCACAAATCGTAGTCAAAAGGGGAAAAAACCATTTCCGGGTTTCATTATTCCGGTAATCTTCTTTCCACCGATCTTATGGTTATTCCCAAGTAAATACGGGAGGGTATAAAATCTGCCTTCCGCTCCAGACGCCTACTCCAGGGAACCTGCAGCCACGTAATCTGTCCATCACTAAAATCGGACTTTGTTGACACTGCCATACGCGTGTGGTACAGACTTTGCCGGTTCGCGTGGCGCATCATTTCTTGATTCGCTGATTGCCTGTCTTATCAGGTAATTGGTTAAGACAATCTGACTAATAGTCAGTACAGGAGACGAGTTTAGACCATGTTTGCATCATTAGCCAAGAAGCTTTTTGGAAGCAAGAATGATAGAGAGTTGAAGAAAATTGATCCCATAGTCAGGGCCATTAATGAACTTGAGCCTTCGATAAAGGCTCTGACAGATGAACAGATGCTTTCAAAAACTGACGAGTTTAGAAATAGGCTGGCCAATGGTGAGACTGAAGATGACCTGCTGCCGGAAGCTTTTGCTCTTGTCAGGGAAGCTTCGGTAAGAACTCTGGGAATGCGTCATTTTGACGCTCAGCTTATAGGTGGAACCGTCTTGCATCAAGGCAAGATAGCCGAGATGAAGACTGGGGAAGGGAAAACCCTGGCGGCGACTTTGGCTGTTTATCTGAACGCCATACCTGGCAAGGGTGTTCATGTGGTCACTGTCAACGATTATCTTGCCCAACGTGACGCCGAGTGGATGAGCGCCATTTACAATTTTCTCGGGCTTTCCGTGGGAGTTATCGTTCATGACTTGAGCGACGAACAACGGCGAGTTGCTTATCGGGCCGACGTAACCTACGGCACAAACAATGAGTTTGGTTTTGACTATCTGCGTGACAACATGAAGTTTTCTCTGGATGACTATGTCCAGAGAGAATTGCACTACTCGATAGTGGATGAAGTTGACAGCATCCTGATAGACGAAGCCAGAACTCCATTAATTATATCGGGACCGACTCACGAAAATACTGATCGATATTTTCGAATCAACAGAGTTATTCCTGGTCTTCAAAAGGATGTGCATTATACTCTGGATGAAAAGGCCAGGAGTGTGGCCCTGACGGAGGAGGGGATAGCCCGGGTAGAACGTGCCTTGGCGGTTACAAATCTTTATGATCCCTCCCAGATGGAAACCCTGCATCATGTCAACCAGGCGTTGAAGGCGCACACTCTGTTCAAAAGAGACGTTGATTACATCATTAAAGATGGTCAGGTAATAATCGTAGATGAATTTACCGGAAGACTCATGCCGGGACGAAGGTATTCCGACGGCTTGCATCAGGCTTTGGAAGCAAAGGAGTCGGTCAAAATTGAAAACGAAAACCAGACCCTGGCTACAATAACATTTCAGAATTATTTCAGGATGTACGACAAACTGGCCGGTATGACCGGAACAGCGGACACCGAAGCTCCTGAATTCAAGAAAATATACAATCTTGACGTCATGGTTATACCTACCAACCTGCCTATGGTAAGGATTGACAATCCCGACCTTATCTATAAGACGGAATCTGAAAAATTCGAAGCAGTTGTCAATGAGATCAGGGAACTGAGCAAAAGAGGCCAGCCGGTTTTGGTTGGAACAATATCCATCGAAAAATCTGAAGAACTTGCCCAGCGTCTTAAACGACTCGGAATCAATCACAATGTTCTGAATGCGAAAAACCATGCTCTGGAAGCCGAAATTGTGGCTCAGGCCGGAAGGCACAAGGCCGTAACCATTTCCACAAACATGGCTGGACGAGGCACGGACATCATCCTCGGCGGCAATCCCAAGTTTCTGGCCAATGCCCGTGTAAACAGGAACGAGAAACCTGAGGAATACGCAAAGGCGCTGAGTGAATTTATTGTGATGTGTGATGAAGAACGCAACAAGGTTCTTGAGGCGGGCGGTTTGCACATTCTTGGAACAGAGAGACACGAGGCCCGGAGGATTGACAACCAGTTGAGGGGGCGCTCTGGAAGGCAGGGCGATCCGGGATCAAGTCGTTTTTACTTATCCCTCGAAGACGACCTGATGCGAATATTCGGTGGTGATCGGGTAAAGATGATCATGGAGAGAGTGGGCATGGAAGAGGGAGAGCCCATTGAACACAAATACACTACCAGGGCCATTGAAAATGCCCAGAAAAAAGTTGAAGGGCACAACTTTGAAATTCGAAAACACCTCCTGGAATTTGACGATGTCATGAACAAGCAGAGAGAGGTGGTTTACTCGCAGAGAAGATTCATACTGGGAGGCTCCAATCTCAAGGGGAATGTCCTTGAGATGACTGAAGATATTGTAGAAGAGATGGTAGACCGGTTCATTGATGACAAGTCGCATTACGAAGATTGGGATTTGAAGGCTCTGGAAGAAAATCTCTGGAGTCAATTCGGGTTGAAATTCGACTTTGCTGAACTTCCGACTAATGAACAAAATAGAATAGGAATAGAAGAGCATATTCTAGACGCTGCAAAAGCTCAATATGACAAAAGGGAAGAGGAGATCACACCCGACATTATGCGGGAACTCGAAAAGTTCATCATGTTGCAGGCCGTTGACAATCAGTGGAAAGACCATCTGTTGAGCATGGACCATTTAAAGGATGGCATTGGATTGAGAGGTTACGGACAACGTGACCCGCTCAAGGAGTACCAAAAAGAGGGCTATGAACTTTTCCTCCAGATGAGTCATCGAATCAAGGCTGAATCCGTGCGCAATCTTTTTCTGGTGAAAATTGCCACGCACAATGAACTTGATGAGCTTACGACTTCGAGAGACCAGGAAATGAACGCCTTGCACGAAAACCTGACCAAAGGATCGGCAACCCCAAAAACAAAAAAACGTTCCGAAGAGAAAATAGGAAGAAACGCCCCGTGTCCATGCGGGTCCGGTAAGAAATACAAGAAATGCTGTGGTCAATGAGCCTGGATTGATTTCAGTCAAGCGCAACAACAGCGCTTGACAAGCCTACGAATTTCCAACGACAATTGTTCATGATTCAACTTGAAAAATATGACTTTTTTAATGTTGTATTTTGGACTCATCTGTTTTTTATCCATCCTGAATGGAAGCTCTACATAAAATATTCTCTTTTCAGAAAAGATGATTCGTGCAATGGTCTACTTGATTTTGGCGGGCTAAAATGAGCTGCGGGAATTTTAAAATTATCAGGAAACAATCATGATCTCATACCAAAGAAACGCTTTTGTGGACACTATTGAATTATCGCTGCCCTACTGGGATGATATTAGCGGGACAATCAGGGGATATCGAATATTTACAGCATGCAGAACGGTGGACAGGAAGATATTCAGACTTCAGGATCATCTTGATAGGCTATACAAATCTGCAAAAGCAATTTACATGATTCCTCCCATGAGTCGAAATGAACTGGAAACACTGCTCTCTGAACTGATACTCAAAAATGAGCCCAATGCCGGGGACTCAGACTTGTTGATAGATGTAATTTTTAGCGGTGGGCTTGAAGGAGCTTCCATGAAGCAGTCCGGCGCCGGGGCTCACCTGTACGTGGCAGTTCAAAAGATGGTCCCCCCAACGCCTGAGGCCTACCGAGACGGAGTAACTCTTGCGACATATTCTCATCAGAGAATGTTTCCAGGTGTGAAACTGCTCAACTACATTGGCGCCATTATGGCTCATCAGACTGTTGTTCCTGAATATGGCGCATACGATACACTTTTTTTATGTCCTGAGGACAAGGACACCATACTTGAAGGATCCACGTTCACCATATTCTTCGTCAATTCAGCCGGGAAAATAGTCACTCCTCCACTGGACGGAAGAATTCTCGAGAGCGTTACACGCAGAGTAATTTTTGAATTGTTGACTCCACTGAAAGAATTCGGACTGAAAGAAGGCCAGATAAAGTTCAGCCAGCTAGATGATTTTTCAGAGTGTTTTCTGGCGTCAACCACCAGAAACATCCTTCCGGTCACTCGACTGGACAACCACGTCATAGGTGATGGCAAACCTGGTCCGGTTACTCTGAAAGCCATGAAGGTTCTTCAAGACTTCGTTGATTCCTATTAAGGCATTGAGTTTCCGATACTGAACGATGCGAACAACAGGCCACTACCATGCAAATAAATATATATCAGTTAATACAGTTGGTTACGGCTTAAGATGTTTTGTTGTGAAAGAAACATTTTTTCGCTTGACAGAAGCTACGTTCACGTCCTATTTTTATAATTATAAATGATAATATTCTTGTGACACGTAGAACAATTTTAACGAATTTGATCAATCAGTTTTGACCTACTCTCATACTAGGAGGTGTAATGGTGAGCGTTCCAACAAGCATAATGACATGGCAGATGGTCACAGGGCCTACTTTCGACAAGGAGACCAGGAAAGTGACAGGGCCAGGGGTTCTTGAGAAGAAAGAAATTCCCTTGCCTGAACTTGCGGCAGGTGATGTTCTGGTCAAGATAGCCGGTTGTGGAGTATGTCATACGGACTTGTCGTATTTTTATGATGGAGTTCCGACGGTAACCAAGCCCCCCCTGACCTTGGGTCATGAGATATCTGGCGAAGTAATAGCTGCTGCTCCAGGCTCAGAGGCTTGGGTAGGCAAAAAAGTCATAGTTCCGGCTGTTATGCCATGCAATTCATGCAACATATGCGCCAAAGGTAGAGGTAATCGTTGTTTGGCTCAAAAGATGCCGGGCAATTCTTTGGGCATCTATGGCGGTTTTTCCAGTCACATACCTGTCCCTGCTGCAGATCTATGTGTAATAGATGATCTCAAGGGTAGGCCTCTGGAAAACTTTGCAGTAGTCGCAGACGCTGGAACAACTCCTTACCAGGCCGCCATCAGAGCAGAACTGGCGCCGAATGACCCTGTACTGATTGTGGGAATAACAGGCGGAGTAGGTGTTTACATGGCACAGGTCGCCAAGGCTTTTGGCGCTGGCCCCATTGTTGGTATGGCTCGTCATGAGGATAAACTCAAGCGCGCTCTGGAGTTGGGAGCAGATTACGTTATTAATTCCAAAGGCAAAGATTTCAAGGCCATCCAGGAAGAATTCAAGGCTGTTGCCAAGCAGGCGGGCGTTAAGGCAAATGTAGGATGGAAAATCTTTGAGTGTACCGGTGTAGGCGCCGCTCAGGATATCGCCCTTGGCCTGCTTGGATTTATCGGAAAACTTGTCATAGTAGGGTTTGGAATGCAAAAAAATCAGTATATGATGTCCAAGCTGATGGCCTTCGATGCTGATATAATTGGCACATGGGGATGCTTACCGAAATATTATCCCAAAGTGCTTGAAATGGTCCAATCCGGACAGATTCAAATCGACCCATTGCTGGAAACCCGGCCCATGTCTACGATTCAGAAGGCTTTTGAAGACGCTCACAGCGGAGGACTCACCAGACGAATCGTGTTGACTCCGGATTTCTGAGATGAAATAAGTCCTCTCTGATTTCAAAGAAAAAAGCCCCACTTGAAAATGGGGCTTTTCCTTTTCAATGTTGATTCACGTCCTGTTAGTCAGGTCTTCGTGCGACCACTATTCTATAAATGTCGTAAACGTCATGCACATTTATGTCGGCGAACCCGGCCCTGGTCAAATTGTCCTCCACCTCTCTGCGGGTTTCATACACCGGACAGACTTCACCTCTAGACCCGAAAAGACCGACAGTGCCTCCAGGCTTGAGAAAATCATACATACACGAATAAATCGATGGTCTGAGTTCCGGCTTGACATGCGGAATCATGAATGAGCTAATGACTTTATCAAAAGGACTTTCAGGACGGTAGTCTTCAACAGATGTTGCGAACAAACAGGTATTGTCTAAACCTTTTTTTCTGACTTTTTCGACCGCAAGCTGGATCATGTCGGGAGAAAGATCGATGCCGACTACATCCTTAGCTTTAACTGCCGCCACTATCGTCGCAGAAGCCGTGCCACAACCAACATCCAAAACCATGTCATCTTTTTCGATCACCAGATCTACAAGATTTTTAAGACCTTTTCTGTAGCCCGGATCCATAGACCATTGCAAATCATAGCTTTTTTTCCGAAATTTGTAATAGAGCCGAATTGCCCTTTCTGAGGGTAACAGGCTACACACATTAGTGCCCTGTATATAAGCGGTTCTAAGTATTTTTATTACCGGCCGAAAGATTTTTTGGAGTGGAGCATTATCCTCACTCACCATAGTTTGACTCATTTTTTCGATACCCCCTGTTCACACAGTCGGTTTGTTCAAGTTGAATAATGTATAATATGAGGACTGAATTGGCAAGAAAAAACAGTCACAACGAATCCTAATCAGAATCTGAGTTTGGTAGTCGTTTGAAACTAAGCTTCTGTTGCGTTTTCTCAATCCCCTCGGAAATGTACGACACAACAGCAAAGACACCGTTCTCAACAAGTTGTTCGACATTTTTTTTCTCGTACGGTTCTGAAAAGTCCTGCAAAACATAAACTTCAGGAGAAATTCCGACAGGCGGTCTACCTACACCAATTCTGACTCTGACAAAATCCTTAAACCTTATGGAGTCTGTTATCGATCTTACACCACGGTGACCTCCGTCACCGCCACCTTGTTTTATCCTGATTTTTCCGAAGCTCAAATCCATGTCATCATGAACCACGATTATGTTATTCATGTCGATGAATTTTCTGGATATGAAGTTGGCTACCGCTCTCCCACTGAGGTTCATGAATGTCAACGGTTTCAGCAGATGTATGGTGATGCCGGTTTCAGAGAATTCTCCATATTCGTAGAGACCTTTAGACAGCTTCCAATTGACACAGTTGTGTTTAGCGAGGCTATCGAGGACCATGAACCCCACATTGTGCCTGTTCCTGCCATAGCCAGATCCTGGATTGCCCAGTCCGACCATCAAATAGACGTGCGAGCGCTTTTCAGAGTTACTTGTCACAAAAGTTTCCTTTGCAAATCAAAGCCGTTTCATGCGCGCAAAGTTTTGACAATGTCAATATCCTTGGAGCAAACAAAATCCAGCGGGCATTTTTGAGTCGAAAAATTTCTGGAAAATTTCCTCATAACATCCGTATGGGCAATGCTGGCTAATATCTGTGTCCAGTGAGCGAGGACAAGCACTCATGCTCATGACAAAGGAAACGGGCGCCATGGCTAGCTGTCATTCAGGATATTCATGCATGCATGCCTTGCGCTCAGACCCCATTTGTTGTTACGGCGCTAGTCAGAGTGAGGCTACCCTCGCTGGTCCCAAACCACGGTATGGAATTTCATTGTCAGCGGGCTGATCAACATTTATAGTGGCAAGTCGAGTAACTGACGCTCTTTTGAGAAGTGTTTACTCGACTTGCCATTTATATTTATACACTAATTGATGCAATCCTTTTCTGGAGTATTATACGATGGCAAAATATGAGTTTGAAGGTAAGATTCCCCTGGTTGATTCAAACGCGTTTGTACATCCCAAGGCAGTTCTAATTGGAGATGTTTGGGTCGATGAAGGATGTTACATAGGCGCTGGAGCCGTTTTGCGTGGAGACATCGGCTTCATTAAAGTAGGGAAGGGGTCAAATGTGCAAGAGAATTGCGTTTTGCACACTTTCCCCGATAAAGGGACCATATTGCATCCTGACACTCACATCGGTCATGCCACAATTCTCCATGGTTGTGAAATATGTTCAAATGTGCTTGTAGGCATGGGTTCAGTTGTGGCGGATGGAGTAAAAATAAACTCAAATTGTCTGATTGGCGCCAGAAGTTATATCGATTTTGACACGGAAATTCCCGAAAATAGCCTGGTTATCGGCGCCCCGGCAAAAGTAGTCAGACCTGTCAGCCCGGCTCAGTTGGAACATTTGGCCTATGCAAGGTCAGTATACCAGGATCTTGCCAGGCGTTATCTTAATAGTTTCCGGGAAGTTGTCTGAATCTGTATCATGACGCCTCAGCCTATTTGAGGAAAAATTACCTTTTGAAGTCCATGGGCTCATGAGCCTGACAGGGAGTGGCAACCAGAATTCTGGAAAATCCCGGAGCCATGAATGCGTGATCTTTTCGATTTAGCTGTTGAGAAAGCTTTCAGGAACCTTCCGGAAGAATTTAAAGACCGTTTGTATGCTGTTGAAATAGTGGTGGAAGACTTTGCAGATGACGATACTCTTCGATCCATGGAAATTGACTCACCCTGGAATTTGCTGGGGCTATACGCCGGAGTTCCGTTAGGCAAACAAAGTATCTTCTATCAAAGCCCTTTTCCCGAGAGAATATATCTTTACAAGAAGCCGATAATTCTGGCTTCAAAAAGGGGGCAAGGACTATATAGGACAGTAACGAATGTGTTGTTGCACGAGATTGGACATCACTTCGGTTTTGATGATGAAGCGTTAGAAGAAATGGAAGGCCGAGGACGTTGAAACCTGCCGTATCAGAGGAGTATGAAAGACGTAAGAGGTGGCGAGAAATATTTGTCGCTGTTGCCGCCTCGATACTCATTGGGCTGATTTTTTATTTTGAGTCCGAGGTTGCCAGATCTTCAGACCATATCCCCTTTGGAAGCCATCTGCTTCTTTTTGCGCTGCTCACAGTCGTCACCCTGCTACTGATCCTCGTGATTTTCTTCCTGATCAGGAATTTCTTCAAACTGGTGTTCGAGAGACGTAGGAAAGTATTGGGCTCCAATTTAAAGACCAGACTTACTCTCGCCATGGTGGCTTTGACTCTGGTCCCAACCGTAGTCCTCTTTATTGCCAGCGCCGGTGTCCTGCACAACACAATTGAGAGTTGGTTCACAACTCAAATTGAAGATTCGTTACAATCGGCTCTCTTCATTGCTCAGGCATTTTACCAGAACGCGTCGGATCGGGCTATAGAAAGCGGGTCACAGATATCAAGGACCATTGCGGATAAAGACTTTGATCAACTGGGCAAAGTTAAGACTTTTCTTGAGGGGCAGTCCAATCACTGGATAAATACCCTTGGGGCAGGGGCAATACAGTTCCATTTTATGGATGGTTCAAAACCTATTTCAGTGAGGTCTCCTCTTCTGAAGGAAATCGTCATTCCGTCGCTGAATCCGAGTTTTGTCAAAATAGGTTTTACTGGGGATCAGACTTCAATGATTGTAGGTCTGGATAACGGTTCGGATCTGGTCAGAGGGGTGAGCCCGTTGCGGTTAAGCAACGCATCAGAACCGGTAGGCGCAGTAATAACCGACTACTACATCCCAACCTCGCTCTCAGGCAGACTTTTTGGGATCACCTCAGCCTTTGGGGATTACCAGGAAGTAAGGCGTATGAAAGGTCCTATCAAGACCACGTATGTGCTCATCCTGTTGATGGTAGCGCTGTTGGTAATATTTATAGGCTTCTGGTTCGGTTTGAGCATGGCGCGAGACATAACGGACCCGATACAGAATCTTGCCGAGGGGACGTCCAGGATTGCCTCTGGCGATCTGGACGTTTATCTTGAGGTCTCCGGCGAAGATGAACTTGGACAACTGGTTAACTCTTTCAACAAAATGGTCGCGGATCTCCGAAAAAGCCGTGACGAATTGGTTCGGGTAAATCTTGACCTCGATAGCAGGCGCAAATACATGGAGGCCGTTCTAACAAATGTTGCCGCCGGAGTTCTGGCTCTGGATGGTGAAAACAGGGTAACGACCGCAAATGAATCTGCCGCCAAGCTGTTGAAACTCAACAAACATAGCCTGCTTGGCGATGAACTGTTGAAGAAGTTACCCAGCGAGGCCTCAGAATCCCTTCAAAACATTCTCGATGAACTATACCATTCATCGGATGGAGCAATCGAAAGGCATTTGAAGATTTCGTTCCCCGAGAAGGTTCTCACACTTATGTGTTTTGGAAATATACTGAAGGATGAAAACGGCAAGGTGATTGGGGTGGTTCTGGTTTTTGAGGATCTTACCTATCTGGTAAAAGCCCAGCGTATGGCCGCTTGGAGGGAAGTGGCTCGTAGGATAGCTCACGAAATCAAGAATCCATTGACTCCAATACAGCTAAACGCTCAGCGAGTTCGACGGAAATATCTCGAATCCCTAGGAGCTGAGGGCGCGACCCTTGATCAATGCACCCAATCCATAATTAATCAGGTTGAACAGTTGAAGAACATGGTTAATGAATTTTCCAGGTTTGCAAGAATGCCTACCGCAAGTCCGGCTCCTGCGAATCTAAACGCTTTGATCAGGGAAGTCGGTAATCTGTATGAATCCGGGAATGACAAGGTAAAATTCCATTTTGAGTTGTCGGACAATTTGCCGCCTATAGATCTGGACAGAGAGCAGATTAAGCGAGTAATGGTGAACCTCCTGGACAATGCGGTTTCGGCCTTGGGTGAAAATGGCCATGTCAAAATCGTGACAAACTATGACTCCACCTTATCGATCGCAACCATTGAAGTTATAGACAACGGCAAAGGAATTCCCATACAGGATCGCGAAAGGATATTTGACCCTTATTTTACCCGAAAAAAGGGTGGGACCGGGTTGGGGCTCACAATTGTAAGCGCCATTGTTAGCGATCACAATGGATTCATTAGGGTCAGGGACGGAGAGAATGGCGGAGCCTCGTTCGTGATAGAACTACCGGTAAAAAGACAAATCCCTTCATCAGCGGCGCTCCACGTCTCTCTTCTGAACAGAAACGGCAAGGTTTGAAGCCTGTTCAATCAGGGGAGACAACCTTGGATGCTTTTTCAAGGGTTTCCAGGACCTCGTACATCGTGGTTGATCGCCCAACGGCCAGTTTTTCATCAACTTTGTAATGTTGCAGGCATGTTCCACAAGAAAGGATTTCAACACCTTTTTCCGATAGGAGCGTGAGCGCTTCAACAGCCTCCTCGTCAACCGTTGTGAGCATTACTCCGGAATTTATGAAGATCATTCTCCAAGGTTTGAACGACATATCTATCAAAGTTCGCAAAAAACCGCGCATCAATTTTGCGCCCAAGCCCTGATCCCCAGATCCCATCAAACAGGTTCCGACATACACCACCAGTGACGATTGATCTGGCTGGGGCGCGTCGTTTTGCGGTCCCTGGACATCCCATGCGGATACCTCACCAGGTGCGTTTTTCATTGCCACGATCTCAAAATGGTCTGATGACAACTCACGAGGATTTACCTCGAACCCCTGGTTGGTTAGAAAACGACAAACATTCTCCTTGGATATCGAATTATCTACAATTACCATCAAGGAGTCCGTCTTCGAATTCTCGATTGATTTCCTGGCCAACAAGACAGGTTGTGGGCAATTCAAGCCTCTGGCGTCAATTGTGAGCTTGGGTTTCATTTGAGCGCTCCTCACGTAAAAATTATTGCATCAGGCCGCCTGTTCCATTTTAATTCATTTTGGCACGTGACAGTGATAGAGTAAATCATCGGCATGAAGATTGTTGACTCATTTGTATTCATGAAAAATATAATATCAGTTGCAGGCGGCAAATGTCTCAAACTATATTGAGCGTAACGAAGTTACGACACAAGGATCCTTTCAGGGCAAATCGCCAGGGACTTTCGGCAACAGATTAATCGGAGTTATGACAAGTTGAAAAATATATCAGTACTGGGTGCCGGCGCGATGGGGGCAGCCATAATCAGGGGACTAATAGAGTCGGGAAAAGCCGAGGCTTCACAAATTTCTGTGAATGATGTTTCGATATCCCGCCTGAATCAGATCGAGGGTGAATTTGGTGTTAGGACTGTCCCTGACCCTTCCCGATTGATAGATTCAGAAACGGCCATACTTTTGCTTGCAGTAAAGCCTCAAAACATAGCTGAGGCTTTGGCAAACCTCAGAAAATACGTCAGCGACCAATTTATTCTTATATCGATAGCTGCTGGAGTCCATTCAACTTTCTTCACGTCAATTCTCGGCGACAACATTCGTTTGATTCGATCCATGCCGAATGCCGCCGCTATGGTGAGGAAGAGCGCAACAGCCATTTGCGCGGCTGCAAAGGCTTCAGAGGAAGATATGAAGGTTGCCGTGGACTTTTTCTCGGCTATCGGAGAGGTAGTCGTCGTAGACGAAAAGCTCATGAATGCAGTGACAGCCCTATCGGGCAGTGGTCCTGGTTATATGTTCACCATCATGGAAGCTCTCTCTGACGCAGGAGTGTTGGCCGGTTTGAGCCGTGATGTATCAAGAAAGCTTGCTGTCCAGACCGTTGTTGGATCTGCTGCCATGGCGCTCAACCAGGAGATGTCCTTCAGCAGTTTGAAGGATTCCATAACCTCACCGGGCGGAACAACAATTTCCGGGCTAAGAGTCATGGAGCGGGCAGGTGTCAGAGGCATTCTCATGGATGTCGTCGAGGCTGCAAAGAGAAGGGCGGATGAACTCATGAATTGAAGTTTCGAATACCTCCCTGGAATAGCGCTTGTGAAGTAAAATTCAATTGCAGTATTCATGACTATATCGAGGTGAATATGTTCGACAAAACAATAGATCAAAAAACTGTTTTGGATCTGCTTGATTTAGATTCCAGCGATGATTTTGGCTCTTTCCTGTTTAAATTGGGAAGACCATTGCCAGCATCGCCTGAAGGCTTATTTACTCTCACCCTGAAAGAAACCATGACCCTGAAACTGGCTTCAATGATGCTGAGTGTGGGTGTTGAGAGAAACAAGGCCTATAGTTACTCCGAAGCCGTTCTAGGGAATTTTTTTGCAAAAGGCTGGAATGATTTCCTGAAACTGGTCGAGGACGGCAATCAGGCGTTGTGTTGTATGATAGAGGACAACCAGTTGGCCAGGATATTTATTCGCGGAAAGGATGACGGTAGAGAATTCGAGGTTGGAGCAGTTAAACCTGTTCTCCTGCCTACTACAAGATGTGAAATAAATGTGAATCGTTCCCTGAGACCGGTGCTTTATAGGGCCCTAAAATAGTCTGAGCCGCTGCTGGGCAGACAGTCTTACACTTAACAGTTGTCATCAAGCTCTATTGCAGTGAACTCGAGGTGAGCATTAAAAGCACGAAGCTCCAGATGCGGCTGTTTACGTCTTAATACCAGCTACGCCTGATGGAAACATCACATGGGCTTGGAACAACCCTTTAAACTGATTGCCTGGAGAACCGACTGCAACTTGATGTTCACAGCCTCTTTTTTGAGCTTGTAAGTCTTGACGTTCGACATTGATCCACTATCCAAAGCTGACCTAAGCATTATGTCTGCCGTTTTTACATCTTCTTGCAGGTTTTCCGCCATCCTCATCAGCTCAGTGCAGCTCTTGACAATCAGTTCCTCAGAAAAAGCTTTACCAGGCATTAATGTCAAGCTCACTATCAGGCAGCAGATGATAGCAAGAAAAAATTTGATATTCATTTGAAAGTCTCCTGAAAAAGTCAAACAATCCATTTTTATTTTTAAAATGTGCTATAGCATAAAATGTATAATTATACAATATTATAAGGAACAAATGAGTTATTACTTAAAGTAATGACCTGAAACGTGATTATTGTTAGGTCAGACAATCAAGTAGTCTTGAGCAGTTATGAAGAGCAGGTAGAGCAGGACGACCATTATTGCCACAATGTCTTCTTTTGAGATAGAGTTTCTTGAGAAATGGCTTCTTTTACGTCCCGGCATGAATCCTCTGGCGGACATCGCCTGGGCTAACAGTTCCGAGCGCCTGATTGTAGAAATAAAGGCCGGATGGAAAATTCCCAATAAACGCTTTCCCTTTTTTAGTATGGAGCCTGCCTGAAAATCTATTCCGCGAGATATCTGGGCGTCCCTTATTTTCTGAAGTTCCTGTTGAAAAACGGGAACAAATCGCATCGCCAGGAAGACCGTAAGGGAGAATTCCGTGGTCGAAATTTTTAGCAGCGCCAATGGAGATGTAAACCACTCTATGGCAAAAGTGACAGCGGAGGGGGGGGTGGAAAATGAAAGTATCAAAGCCAGGAGGATTGCGCTTACTAACTGGAAGGTTAATATGACGGAATGGACTAGACTGTTTTTACCTATGGGGAGAATTACGCCGCCAAACTCGTAGTAGAAACCAGGCTCAGTGAAAAAAAGATTCAATGCAAAAGTTATCACCAGCATTGGTGAAAAACGCATGAGGCATTTTGTCCAGACACTGATAGGGACTGAGGTCAGCGTGGCCAGGGTCATGATGAAGACCATGCTGAAAAAGGCCATGGTGGAATTGTTTGAACTGAAAGCGCAGTATAGTAGTATGAAGAACAACACTATTTTTGTTCGAGCATCCAACCGGTGCATGAATGAGGAACCCGGCAGGTACTCCCCAATGGCTAATGAATGATCTATCATTGTTTCAGTTCAAATCTTCTGATCCTGGGAAGATAAAAATGGAGACACGTTAATGAACCGGTGTCGGGCCAACAAAATGTATTGCGTCATGTGAGGAGACCCGTATATGAATAACGAAAAAAGTTTTGAACTCAGTCTGCTGAAAAAAAGTGAAACCATCTATCCCAATTCACCGGACCTAGCCATCATAGAGGCTTTTGAAAACAGGTTCCCGCACCGGAATTACGTCATTGAATTTGATTGTCCAGAATTCACAAGTCTTTGCCCGATAACCGGTCAACCCGACTTTGCCAGAATAAGAATCATATACATACCACTAGAGAAATGCCTTGAATCCAAGTCCTTGAAACTTTTCCTGGGCAGTTTCAGGAATACTGGAATG
>CAZGVM010000019.1:0-6591 GCA_964528855.1 uncultured Desulfomonile sp.
CGGTAATCCATCGTGAACCCCGGTAGTTCGCTTCAATTTAAGTCGAATGGCTAACATGTAAAAAAACACGGTAATGCTGAATGACGTCAGGAAAGAAAACGCAGGAAGCGGCGCCAGCATTGACCAGGCCTGATAACGCATTGATTCTTTATATTTTATTCGGGTCCAGACTCCGCATTCAGAATCCTTGTTTCAAATCATGGCTGAAACGGTGATCAAGAGCCAAAATAGTACATTACTCGATTTGATTAGGCAACCAGAATTTTTGCGCATATTAGCTCAACCATGGGTTTTGTGTCATCGTAGGACAACAAATACTGCGACTCGGGAGCTTTTCAACTGCTGGACTATTCATGGCAGCTTTGTGAACGCCTGAAAAGGTAAACTTTCCAGAACTTGCAGATATCCTGAAATAAAGGTTGGACATTATGCTTGATACCAATAGATAATGTGTTAAGCAAAAAAATACGGCCATCGAAAAAGCGCTTCCCGGTGAAAGAGTCTTTGAATGTTCGAGGTCGCATTTTTAAAAGAGTTCAAGGCTGAAGAAAGGCGAGACAATGGTTAGAGGAAGTAGTCTGAGTCCTGATGAAAAGGTAATGATAGCGCTTGTGCGTGCTGCGGAACTCTTTAAGAGGCGGTCGTCATGTATTTTTAACTACTTTGGGTTGTCGTTTTCGCAGTACAACGTACTGAGAGTTCTCGACTCCGCCCCAGGAGGGAGCCTGTCTATAACGCAAATATCCAAAATGCTTCTTGTTTCTACACCTAATATGTCAGGAATTGCCAAGCGATTGGAAAAAAGTGAATTTGCCGAGAGGCTGGCAGATGAAAAAGATGACAGGAAGACCATTCTCAGAGTCACGCCGAAAGGTCACCAGGTAGTCGTTGAGATCAGACCAATTAACGAAGAAAGCGTAGCGGAAATACTGAAAGGCTGTGATGCGGCTGATCGGGATGCCATGCTGGACATGCTGAAAAAAATGCTAGCGGTCGGTAATTATGATGTAAAGACTCGTGTTGTGGATGCCAGGTCAAAAACTTAATGAGTGTTTATATCCAGGGACAAATGCTCGTCAGTTTGAACCAATTCCATCGACCAGCGCCAACAGTTCTGCTTCAGCCAGGCGGCTTCCAACAGCAGCTATTATCATCGCCGGATCATTTTCGGTTGCAATTAAGTGGGCCAACTCAACTATCTCAGTCTCTCCTGCAAGGCGTCCACCAAAATCAGTCTTGTTAGTCGTTCCCTCCAGAAATTGTGTCAGTTGAGATTCCCCGAATTTTTCAGATAGATCGGCTATTGACTCATAGCGGTGTTCGCTAACAGCAAACGGCTCGAACAACAAAGCCATTGCGCTAATCAGTCTAGGACTTAATAGAGGGTTATTTTCCCGTTTGATCAAGTATAGTTTCTCAGCTATCTCTTCTGTCCGTTTAGCCTTTCTTATCGACATTTCATGCGCCTTGACCCGATGTAGCAGGAATGCGAGACATTCTTCCTTTGACGGGACATCATGATGTTGCAGTTTATCCAGCATATTAAGGTATTGATCCGGAAAGTCCATGTCCCTGAGAATGTTTTCATCCGGCAGTTCGACATTCAAGGCTGTTTTGTCCTTTAGATAACCTCGCAGCCCGCCATCGCCTTCAAATTGGAGTATTTCCGGAATCAATTCGCCTTTGATTAAAGGTGGATGCCCTCTTTTTCCAAGAAAACACGGATAGATAACATCGGGAGAATATATGCTGAGGGTCTCCAGAAGCTCGTAAACCGAACTCGTTCTAACCAGTGGAATATCGACAGGCAGAATAAAGAACGCCTCCGGGGTTTTATCAAAGCTTGACAGCCCTGACTTCACGGATGAAAACATTCCCTCCTGAAACTGTTTATTCAAAACAGGCCTTATTCCTATGCCGTGCAGAAATTCCGTGATCTCGGCGTGTCGATGTCCGACAACTACCCTGATGTCGTCGATACCTGCTGACTTGAAAAGATTTACGCATCTTTCAACCGGGGTGGACGGCCCGAGCGCTGAAAGTGGCTTGAAATGGCCCATCCTGGAGGAATAACCGGCTGCCAAAATCAGGGCTGATATGTTCTTGTGAGTTACCATTTCTTTGTCGCATAATCTTATGACAAGACTATCTTATGATGATATCATGGATTTAGGGAAACAGCATAGACCACGCAAAAAATCGGCATCAAGTGGTTGATTGCCGGATTCATATTAAAACGGCGTCTCAAATCTTTGTTGAAAGGTCAAGTCCGTTTTTTTGGTACCAGTTCTGGTATCAGTTTTGATTTGCCATATTTACCATATCGAGGTTTAAATGTTTGATTTTATTGCGCTGTGGTGTAATGGCGCGTACAGGAAGAAAAGCCCCAAAAATAATAAAGCCACCCGTTTAGGTGGCTTGTATGATTACGTTTTTTGGCGCGCCCGAGAGGATTCGAACCTCCGACCTCAACATCCGGAGTGTTACACTCTATCCACTGAGCTACGGGCGCATCTTAGTCAAAGTAATTGACATCGTGAATTGTGTCAATCCGTTTGTGTTGAACAATGAGACGCACGACAAAATTCGGAACATTTTGATGACGCAGTCACAGAAGGGCCCTGTCAAAAGTCCACCTTGGAGGTTGTTTCCGTCTAATAAAGAAAATCCTGGATCACGAATCAGGAATTGGATTATTTTGTGTCATTGGTGTGACAAGCTAAGCGGGTTTTAATGCATGCCTTGCGGGTAAAACGGCCGGATTTTTCCGGACCGTTTTTTGGATACAGAAAATGTTCGGAGGTAGATCATGGAAGTGAAGGTCTTTGGAGTTGTTGGGGCGGGCCAAATGGGTAATGGCATAGCTCACGTCGCTGCAGCAAGCGGTTTGAATGTCATAATGAATGACGTCAAGCAGGAATTTGTAGACCGCGGAATGCAGACGATCGAGAAAAATCTTGGCCGAATGGTTTCCAAGGGAAAAATATCGGAAGAAGAAAAAACACAAATCCTGTCCAGAATCAAGCCGAGTGTCAGCCTTGAGGACTTCTCCAACGCGGATTTCGTTGTTGAGGCCATTATCGAAAACCTGGATCTTAAACGCAAAGTTTTCACCGCATTAGACGAGATAACCCCCAAAGACTCCATTTTGGCTAGCAACACATCGTCCATCTCGATTACGAAAATTGCCTCGGTAACCAAGAGGCCGGAAAAATTCATCGGCATGCATTTCATGAATCCTGTTCCAGTGATGAAACTCGTTGAGGTAATTAACGGCCTGGCCACCAGTAAAGAAACAACTGAACTGACAGTGGAACTGTCAAAAAAATTCGGGAAAATTCCTGTTGAGGCTATGGACTTTCCGGGCTTCATTTCGAATCGTGTGCTCATGCCGATGATTAACGAAGCTGTATATGCATTGTTCGAGGGTGTCGGAACTGTTGAAGCCATAGACGAGGTCATGAAACTGGGAATGAACCATCCTATGGGGCCGTTGACTCTGGCTGACTTTATCGGGCTGGACACCTGCCTGGCAATTCTGAACGTTCTATATGAAGGTTTCGGAGACACCAAATACAGGCCGTGCCCACTTCTGAAAAAATACGTCGATGCAGGGTATTACGGCCGTAAAAGTGGAAGAGGTTTCTACGACTACTCCGCCAAATGAGAAATGTGAACTGTAAATCCGAGTGGGTAGGGGGACGGTCTGATGTTTCGAACATTTGCCGTCCCAACCTACACAAATCCTGCGCCGCATGTTGTGGACTCTATAATGTAAAGGACGCCTCAGCGAGTTTGATGAGTTCAGAGCTGCGACGCAGATCAGGCATCTTCGAAGAGACCTCTCGATCAGTAGAGGCAATGGTGAATTTCAAGGACTTGATCGCAAGCTCCTCTCCCCTGGAAGCGCTCGACCGGGAAATACACGTGTGCGAATTCATGGGATTCCTGGATTCAAGTGAGAGAATAGTGGGGTGTATGCTTCATCCCACGTCATCGGGGAATTTTGGGGTCGATTTTCGGGGACTTTGTCATTACGGAGCAATGGCCTGCAAATCTTTCTATTGTCCGGCGTGGACGGAACTACCCGCAAGAATCAAGTCAATTGTTGCCGACCTGGCTCCTGATTGGAGGACTTACGGATTGATAATCACTGACACGTCTTTTTTGCTCTCGCTCTTTGAACTGATAGAAATTCAGACCAGCGCAGATCTGACTCTGGATTCACTGCGGCCCCCTGTGCTAAGGCAAATTCTGACGGAGATCTTAATGCTGAAAGATTGCTGGCCATTGCCCCAGGAACCCAGAATGCGTAAAAGTAATTATTACTTTAAAAGTAAGTCAAAAAAAGGCTCTATGGTTGATCTATATGAAGTCGCTCTTGGATCGCTCGGTTTTACCTATGGTTTAGATCTTCAAGGAGCTCAAAACGTATCGCTGCTCTCAAACCGGATCAATCGTTTTGTAAAAATCTTCAAAATCAATAGATGATAACAATATCTATAATAGTCCAATGTTTATATTCATTACTATAGATCAAATCTATAAAAAGGCATGTTCTGACAGAAAAAGCCTTGACCGTCCCAATGCGTTGTAGTATCCTGATTCCACAGTTTCCATAAAATTTGAATTTGCAGATGAGTGACGCTTTCCAGTCAGGCGTTCAAGGAGGATCAGGTTTGTCGCTCAAGAACTATAAGCTTGTCATGGTTATTATGGCATGGCTGGTGGTTTTTCCGGTGTTGGTCAGCGGTTATATGCCTCCGCCGGACCCCTGCGAGCTTGTGCCCATGACATACGGTCCGCCTCCGCCTCCAACTTGCGCTGCTCCGCCTCCGTTGTCGCCGTGTATGCCATGCCCTCCACCGCGATGTTATCCCCGAAAGGCTGTCGGGTGTCCGGTTGGTCCGATTATGGTTTGTAAGTGCGCTCCTGAGCCAGGCCTGGCCGCCTACAGGTGTGTGCCGCCTCCAGCGTGTCCGCCTCCGCCTGTTTGCGCCCCTCAAACTTGCGCTCCACGGTAGATGCTGGCCCTCTGAATTTTTAATGGTTTGGGATTTTTTTGTTGGCTCATATTTAGGATAAGGAAGGATTTGTGGCGTTGGTCTCAGGATCGACGCCACAAATTTTTTATGGCCGATAAGCGGGCGAATTTGAATTTACAAAATTACACGGCCGGTGAGCGGGTTTTTTACACAGATTCTGATTGACACCCGACTTTTTATCAGTTAGACGAATTAGACCTGTTTAGGTTCCGGAGACGGGATTTACATGCCGCATCTTTTATGTCTGGTCGTTATATTAAGCGCTTTTCTGATGAGTTCGTGCTCTTCTGCCACTGGTCTGTCGAGCATTGGCAATTCATTAAGAGCGGGCGAGTTTTGTTCCGCAGGAACAGCAAAAAAGGCTTCTTTTAACACGCCGGCGCCGGCGCCTGAGCCAATAAGAAGAAGCTGTGCCCTTACCGATCATATAACGCAGGCATGTGAGGCTCCAGATCAGGCAATAAGGTCTCAGAAAATCAACGGTCCCAAGGTCAAGGACATGAGGAAGCTGGTGAAATCTGAGCTAAGGTTTCCTTTGCCCACCGGTACTCTGTCATCCCCCTTTGGTTACCGAAGGGGCGCATTTCACAACGGAATCGATATCACCGATCAGAAGGGCGCTCCTATCTATGCAAGCGCTGATGGAATAGTTTCGGCGTCAGGCTTTTTACGGGACCGGCGAGGCCTCGGTCTTTTAGTGGTGCTAGACCATGGAAATGGAGTTTCAACTCATTACGGGCACGTGAGTCGAATTCTGGCGCGTCCTGGGCAGAAGGTTTCACGGGGAGACAAGATTGCGCTGGTGGGATCTACTGGACGATCTACAAGTCCACACCTCCACTTTGAAGTGAAAATAGGCCCAAGATTTTATGATCCTATGACATGTTTTGCCTCTTCCCAGTTGAAAAACGTGCGTGTCGCCGAAAGTTTTTACAACACCCCCAAAGGACGTTTGGTCTCATCTCGAGAAAGGCTTGCCAGAGCGGACCAGTATTAGCGCCTGTCTTGGTTTCAGTGCGTAATTCCTTAGAGTTATCATAAAAATTAGCCCAGATACGCCAGAAAATCCTTGAAAATATCTGAATATCGAATTAAACGTCAAAACGATCGATATTCTTCCATCAAGAGCGAGGAATCTGGATATGAAGAACTCCCTCAGACTGTCGGGTTTTTTGCTGTGCATGATAAGCCTGCCGCTCATGGTTCAGGCCCAAACCGTCACTCAGCAGGCGCCTTTTTCGGGACAATCAGGTAACACATATTCTGTTCCCACAGGAAATGTGGACCAGTCAATGAATGCGGGCAAGGTGGTCGCAAATCCCCAGGGTTTGCCGCAATACCAGTATCCCCAGCACAACAACCCGTTTTATGACGGATCAACCCCAGGCGGTATGGTGTCGGACACGATAGACTGGATGGTAGGATTGCCGTCAAACCTCATGGACAGATTTTCGGAATATCTGGACACCAGGTTTTTCCCACAGAAACCAGCCACCAGCGGCGCTCCGGTGACTCAGTCCGGAAGCTCCAGTCAGAACCAGGCGCC
>CAZGVM010000019.1:6691-11232 GCA_964528855.1 uncultured Desulfomonile sp.
TATGGGTATGGGTTCATCGGACAGGGAAAAGCAGTTGGAATACGCCAGAATAAGAATGGTGAATATTCAACTGGCCGGCCGAGGAATCCGTGATAGCCGGATCTTGGCCGCAATGTCTGAAATCCCGCGTCACATTTTTGTGTCAAAGAGTCTTGAGAGTCACGCTTATGATGACAACCCTCTGTCCATAGGATTCGGGCAAACCATCAGTCAACCCTATATGGTTGCGATCATGACCGAATTACTGGAACTCAAAGGCACGGAAAGGGTTCTTGAAATAGGCACGGGCTGTGGATATCAGACATCCATCCTGATGAGACTCTGCCAAAAGGTTTTTACGATCGAGAGGGTAGAGGCGCTGTCAATCGAGGCCCAGAAGAATATATCAAGTCTCGAAATGAAGAACGTTGCTTTCAGAGTGGGAGACGGAACTCTTGGATGGAAGGAGGAAGCCCCATTCGACGGCATTCTGGTTACAGCCGGCTGCCCATTAGTACCAGAAACGCTTGTTGAACAACTGGCTGAAAATGGAAGACTGGTCATTCCCGTTGGGGACAGATTTTCACAAACTCTAAAGAGATTAACCAAAATCAATGAAAAATTGAAGACCGAGAGCTTCACGGCTTGCAGATTCGTGGATCTGATAGGTCGATACGGTTGGCCGGATTGAACGACACACTTATCCCAAGCCTTGTCCTTCTTGCTAATTCATGACACAAAAACCCCAGTTCAGAAACTTTATGGAATGTGCTTGAGTGCGATTCAATTGTATCAATTTAAGTACGCATGGCCTTGTCTTAATCCTTCTGGTTTCTTCAATTCTGCTTTGTGGCTGTCCCAAAAGGTCCCAAATGGTCACCAATGTGGTCTCAGAAACTCCACAGGTGAATTCTTCCATTCCTGCTTCGGGGACTTATCATCTCGTAGGTAAGGATGAGAATCTCTCCAGGATAGCCAAAAAATACGGTTCTACGGTTCAGGTTCTGGCTGAATTCAATAATCTGAAACCTCCTTATGTAATAAGGGAAGGATTGAGGCTTTTCATACCTAAGGACGGTATTGAATCCAAACCGGAGAAGGTAGAAAATGCGGATCAGACTACGGATGTGGTTGTTCTCGACAACACAAAACTGTCGTGGCCGGTAAAAGGTCGATTAATATCGGAATTTGGAGTCCGTGAGGGCGCTCAGCACAATGGTGTCACCATCAAAGCGCCTGAAGGAACTCCGATTGTTGCCGCCGAGTCGGGAAGAGTCGGTTATGTGGGTTCCATACCAGGGTTCGGAAATGTAATACTGGTTGAACACACGGATCATCCGGACAAACTGGTCACAGTGTATGCTCATCTCAAGGAAATCCGGACCCAGACCGGAAAAAAGATCGGTCGAAATGAAGTCATAGGCGCCGTGGGAACATCAGGCAGGACCAATGTTCCATCACTGTATTTTGAGGTGAGGAGCAAGTCGAAGCCTCGTAATCCGCTCTTTTTTCTGGATAGGTCCGCAACCCGTGAAGCCGAATAAAAATTGTTCAATGGAGATGATTCTGCAATGCCGGAAAATTTTGTTGTAAATATTGGCCCCCTTGAAGTAAAGGGCCCTTTCACTATTCCGTCAGGAATAGTGACTACGGTCCCCTCTGTTATTGCCCGTCTGGCGGCGGACATTCCCTCCCTGGGTTTTCTGACTACCAAGACCATCAGTCTGGAGCCTCGCTCTGGCTACAGAGAGCCGATCATACACGAGTATCACCCGGGGTGCTTTGCCAATGCAGTAGGTTTGGCAAATCCAGGAGCCCGGTCTTTCCTCGAATCAATGAGGCCGTTAAAACCGTTGAGCCGGAATAAACCATTAATAGTCTCGATCATGGGGTCTTCTCCAGAAGAATTTCTTCATTGCTCCAAAATTCTAGAACCGGTGGCCGACGCCTTTGAACTCAACCTATCTTGTCCACATGTCAAAGGCGCCGGTCAGTCAGTCGGGTCTGATCCGGTATTGGTAAAAAAAATCCTGAACATCCTGAAAAAAAACATCAACAGACCGCTGATCCCAAAACTGTCACCAAATCTATCGAATTTTGACGAGATGGTCTCGCTCTGCGAAAAAGAGGGAGCGGACGCTCTGTGTCTCATAAACACTGTAGGCCCTGGAACGGTAGTCGATCAAGACGGATCTCCGATATTGTCAAATATTAATGGTGGTCTGTCCGGATCGGCCATAAAACCGCTCGGTTTAAAGCTGGTAAACCAGGCTGCCACCTTGGTTAATATTCCCATAATAGGGTGTGGAGGCATTTCATCTGCGGAAGATGTCCGTGCCTACAAGCGGGCAGGCGCTGTGCTATTCGGCGTTGGGTCATCACTGGCTCTCATGGAGACAGACAAGATGCCGGCATTCTTCGAAAATCTCTCAGGAGGGCTTGATCAGGCGACTGCGAGGGATCGAGGAGTCTACAGGTCAAACGTGGCCTGCAGGACGAACTATGTCACGGCCCTGCTGTCTGCCAATAAAAGAATCGCCGACAATATGTTCGAGATAAGCCTTGACAGGCCGAGCGAGTGCGATCCGGGTCAATTCTTCTTTTTGAGGATTCCGGGGATCGGAGAGAAGCCATTCTCTCCGATCTGTACAAATCCACTAAGTTTTCTGGTCAGGGCGATTGGGCCTTTTACAAGATCTCTGGAAAAGCTAGCAAAAAATGACTTGCTGCAGTTTAGGGGCCCTTACGGCAAGGGCTTTCCAGCCACAGTCCCACAGACTCCTTTGGTCATGGTCGGCGGAGGGACGGGCGCTGGACCGATAATCATGGCCGCTGCAAAATTGTCTATGATCCGACCGGAGATATTTTTGGGGTTCTCTTACAGTGTGGATTTGCATTCTCTCCAGAGTACAAACATTGACGCTATCAACCCACGTGTCGCCATAGACCATCCCGGTAAACCCGGGGAGGTGGTCAGGTTAATGTCGGACGAGATCGAAAAGAGAAAAAAAGAATTTGTCAACGCGCTGGTTTTTCTTTGCGGTCCTTTTAGAATGATGGAAGAGGTAGCAAAATTGCTTAGGCATGTAACACCCTCCAAAAACATACACGTTGCCAGGGAAGATGTCATGAAATGTGGCATCGGGATTTGTGGAAGTTGCGGGACTCCATCGGGCATGCGATCTTGTGTAGATGGCCCCGTGATGTCAATGGATATGGGATTTAACTAATCCGAATCAAAAAAGACCCAGCCCTGATCCGTAGAAATATGCATCTGACAGATAAACCACACCGCACTATAGACACAGAGGCTTATTTTCAAGTGCTCTGATGCGCTGGATGAAGGCGTGGGCAAAATTGTGAAACTGTGTCAAACAAGCGGTAAATTGGTATTGACTAGACGCAATTTTTGAAATAATACTTAATTTTGTTAATAAATACTTAACTTCTGCCGACTAGCTGAAACACCATTTGCCAAGTTAGTTGACCAGTAATTCAAGGAAGACCGGTCTTATGGCTTAGCGCTCTACAACAACATGGAGAGTTCGCAGACTGTCTGCATACTCCAGAAAAGTTGCTAGACAGGGATTATCGTCTGAAAACGGCAGGTTGTCTTTATAAAGGACTTGTCCAATTACAATATTTCAGTTTTGCCAAAGTCTTGTGAATTCGCAAGGTCGCAAGACGGTTTAAGCAGCGCTCCGAAAGTGGCACGCGTCTGGTTCGGAGATATTTTGTTTTAACCTCTTAATTTAATTACTTGCTTTTTGAATAACTGACGAGTAAGTAACGCGTCGTATGACGTTTTTTTACCAAATCTACAATGAGGTCCCATGAAACAAAAGAAGCTATCCTCGGAAGAACGAAGGGCGCAGGTTTTATCGGTCGCCAGGACTCTGTTCGCAAAAGAGGGCTACGCTGAGGTCACGCTTGATGATATAGCAGCCCAGGTTGGCGTCAGCCGCCCCCGCATAATCCAGTTATTTGGGTCGAAGCGAAACATTTATGAGACCATAGCGGAGGCTGCCTACAGTTCGCATCCTATGGACCGGGATTTGGCGGATCCCATGCAAAGGAAGGATGATTTTGCAGTCCTGAAAGCTTTTGCCCACCACATTCTGAGGCACTCGGTCAGCAGGGAGGATCGTGAGATATTCAAGATCCTGATGTACGCCAGGCTTCGGGAAGATAGTTTTCACCGCGCCCATTTCCAAAAGAAAGACACTCTGATGATAAGTCGCCTGGCTGAATACGTGGAGCAGCGCGTCAGGGATGGCGCATTCCGTGATATGGACTCCAGGGTAATAATCTATTGTTATCAGGCCATGATCTCCAATCTGGCGATATACAAAAACGTGATGAAGACCATGGAGTTTGTGACGATAGAGGCTCTTAGTGAAGAATGCGCGCAGATATTTCTTGAGGGCGTGAGAGCCAACTAGTAGTTCCACATGGCGCCGTTATCCCGTATCATCGTCATCAAGTCCATAAACCTTGATGTTTGTAGACTGGAGTTAACCCGACGTATATGGCGCAGCGGCATTCATCATCCTGGCCTCAGC
>CAZGVM010000019.1:11242-24075 GCA_964528855.1 uncultured Desulfomonile sp.
GTATTAATGGCTGTGGTGTCTACGGGAGTGTGTTTGATGAAAAAACGGTATGTGGATCTTAGCCTTGCGATAGAAGACGGGTTGCCGTCCGACCCACCCATGATGATCCCCAAAATAGATTATTCGGATCATAAGCTCGGCGCCGAGCAAATGAAGCAGTTTTTCTCGGGTTTGGAGACTTCCCAGCTGCCTGAAGGATTGGGTTGGGCCATGGAATTTATCTCATTGACGACCCATAGTGGAACACACCTAGATGCTCCCTATCATTATCACCCTACCATGGACAATGGCGTTAAGGCCATTACCATTGATGAGGTGCCCCTGGAGTGGTGTTTCAGCGACGCAGTGATGCTGGATTTTTCTTACAAGCCCGATGGAAGTCGAATCACCGCGGACGATGTTGACAGGGAGCTTCAGAGAATCGAATACGAAATTAAGCCGCTAGACATAGTTTTGATACACACTGGCGCCGATGAATATTGGGGAACACCTGAATACCTGGTGAAGGGCGCTGGTATGGACAGGGAATCAACCCTTTTTCTTACAGAAAAAGGGGTTAAGGTTGTTGGTATAGACGCATGGAGTTGGGACAGACCACTGTCGTTCCTGGCAAAAGAATTCTCGGAGACAGGCGACCCCAGAGTAATTTGGGAAGCTCATTTTGCCGGAATTGAACGAGGCTACTGTCACATGGAGAAAATGGCCAATTTATTGCGAATCGGCAGACAGAAGAATTTCAGGGTGTGCTGTTTTCCGGTCAACATAAAGCGGGCTACTGCCGGATGGGTAAGGCCGGTGGCTATTATCGACGAGTAGTGACGGTCCGAAATAGCAGCGTAAAATCTTTCTCGGTTTTTACTCGACCTGCCATAGGTCATATTTCAGTTCCTTTATCATAAACTCATTATAACTTGGCGCTAATTCCTGCAATTATCTGGTATTACAACTGTTTTGCAAGAAAGAGGTTGCTCGGGAGTAGTCAGTGGCAGTCGTATTATCCGGCCATGAGATAGACAAGAGCTTTGGTGGGCTTAGAGCTCTGTCCAAGTTCTGTTTCTCCGTCTCCGCCGGGGAGATTGTTGGCCTTATAGGTCCTAATGGCTCAGGAAAGACAACTCTGTTCAATGTCATATCCGGTCTTCTGAAAGCAGATTCCGGTCGGATTGAATATGAAGGAATCGACATCACCCGCAAGGCGCCCTGGGAAATAGCCTCCTTAGGTATAGCCAGAACCTTTCAGATAGTCAGGCCGCTTAGAGATCTCAATCTTGTTGAGAACGTAGCCACAGCCGTGGCATATGGTCGAAACCACGTCTCCAGTATGCGGACAGCCCGGGATAAGGCGCTAGAAACTTTGGATTTTTGCGGCTTGGGACGCAAGGCCTGGAACCTACCCGGTGAGTTGCCCCTAGAGGATTTGAAGAGATTGGAAGTCGCCCGCGCCTTGGCCTCCAATCCGAAAATTTTACTGCTGGATGAGGTGTTTGCGGGCCTGAATCCCACTGAAATTTCTCGAGCCATCGAACTCCTGTTTCAGGTTAGACAGGTTTACGGTCTATCCATCGTAATGATTGAACACGTAATGAAAGCGATCATGACTGCGTGTTCACGAGTCATAGCTTTGAGTCACGGCATTAAGCTTGCGGACGCCAGCCCCCAAGAAGTGGCTAATCACCCGGTGGTAATCACATCTTATTTAGGCGCTGTCTATGTTGAAAATAAATGAAGTCAGCTTAAGTTACCAGAGGCAACGCGCTCTCAATGGTGTGTCACTCTTTGTCAGGCAAAGGGATTTCACAGCCCTTATAGGTTCTAACGGAGCCGGAAAAAGCTCCTTGATCAATGCCATATCAGGCCTTTTAAAAATCAGCGGTGGATCAATAGAGTTTGAAGGCCGAACCATTTCCGGAATGCAGGCGGATGAAATTGCATCCATGGGATTGGTCCAGGTCCCCGAGGGGCGAAAACTGTTTTCAGGAATGACAGTAGAGGAGAACCTGGAAGTAGGAGCTTATTTGCGCGGGCCAAGAAAAAATTACGCAAAGAATCTGGCAAATGTTTTTGAGATGTTTCCGTTGCTACGCGACAGGCGTAAACAGTCGGCAGGCAGCCTTTCGGGAGGAGAACAGCAGATGCTGGCAATATCCCGGGCGTTGTTGACCGAACCTAAGCTCCTGATGCTCGACGAGCCCTCTCTGGGCTTGGCTCCAATAGTTACTCTTGAAATATTCCGCATTCTTACGGAATTAAATGATCGAGGTCTGACCATTCTGCTGATAACCCAGGAAGTGATGCAGTCATTGAGTATCACAAAAAAAGGTTACCTGATCGAAAACGGATTCATCACCCTGTCGGGCCCTTCGAGTGAACTGTTGAAAGACGCTAGAGTTAAAGAATCTTATCTCGGTTTATGAAACAACTCTTGGGTTGTTTACCTACATCATTTAAGGAGTTGGCGCATGAATAGATCCAAATTGTTTTCGAGTGCGGCTGTCTTTTTGCTGGCGCTTTTCGTTCTCGGTCTTGGAGCGCCGTATGAAGGCTTGCACGCTTCACAACCGATAGTCATAGGAGGCTCGCTTCCTCTTACAGGCGAGTTTGCAGAAACTGGAAAGCTGATAGAAAAAGGAATGAAATTCTGGGCCCAGGAGATAAATCAGACCGGTGGTTTGCTGGGAAGGCCTGTTGAATTCAAAATATACGATGATGAATCGAATGTTGGAAAAGCTGTCGCTTATGCTGAAAAAGCCATCACGGTGGACAAGGTTGATCTTCTTTTTGGCGGCTATCCGGGGACCGCAGCCAGGGCAGTCATGCCGCTGGCTGAGAAACACAAGTTCGTCTATGTCTCGATGGGCGGACACATGAAAAGTTTTGAGCAGGGATATACCTATAGTTTTGGAGCTCCGCCGTTAATGGGCGAGTGGTGGTATGAGGGATTCTTTCAGTGGATGGAAACCGTCCCTGCAGACAAGCGACCCAAAAAGGCCGCTGTTTACACGATGAACAATCCCGTGGGCGCTTCCTTGACCGGATCTATTCAAAAATGGACAAAGAAATTGGGAATCGAAATTGCCATTGATGAAAGATACAACTTGCCATTACCCGACGCTACCCCTCTTGTCATGAAGGCCAAACAACTTGACTGTGACATGTTGTTCGCCAATGGCTTCTTTGCAGACGGTGTGATGATGATGCGGTCGGCCAAAGCCCTGGGTTACAACCCCAAAGCAATACTGCAAGGGATAGGATCGGTGGTCCCGGCCTGGACCAAGGAACTTGGGAAAGACGGTGATTACGTATTCTCAGGAACTTCTCTCTTCAATAAGCTGAACTTCCTCGGCAATGACAAGCTGAACGCCTACGCGAAGAAGGAATTCAACACAGAGGGCTATCCGCTTTACTTCGGATTCGGTTTTGCCTGGATGCAGGCGCTAGCTCAGGCCGTAGAGGGCTCCAGAAGCCTTGAGCAAACAAAAATCAGGGATTGGCTCAAATCCAACAAAATAGAAACAATAGCAGGCCCGATGACTTTTGATGATAAAGGACTTCCCGAGCCCATCAATTTTTGCACTCAAATCATCAACGGTCAGGTTGAACTCATTTGGCCGTTAAACGTCCGAACCGCCGATCCGGTTTATCCCAAGCCGGCCTGGAAATAACCGGCAGGTTCGGGCTCTTATGGTTCCGGCTTATACACCCGAATTCAGCCTCAGCCCCAAAATTATTTCCTGGAATCCTGAAAAATGACGTTAGGGTAAAATGAACTCGACACTAATTATTCAGTCATTGATTAGCGGCATAATGATGGGGTCGGTGTACGCCTTGCTAGGGGTTGGATTTTCTTTGACCTGGGGAGTCATGAAGGTTATTAACGTGGCGCACGCCGCTTTTGGTTTGCTAGCCGCTTTTTTTGCATACACACTTTTTCAGCGATTTCAGATAGACCCAATAATGTCGTTGGCTTTCTCGATCCCTTTCCTGTTTCTGGTTGGATGCGGCATCTACCAGACTCTTCTGACACGTGTTACAGGCGCCAAAGCCGTCATAGTGTCCTCCATGATTTTAACTTTCGGTGTGGCCATCGTTGTTGAAAATCTTGCGCTGATAATTTGGGGAGCTGACCCTCGCCTGTTTACCACTAGTTATACTACAAGGGTTTTTGTGATTGGTCCTTTTTATTTCCAGTATCCGCCTGTAATCGGGTTCATGATGTCATTGGTGGGCATCAGTTCAATATATTTCTTCCTGAACAGGACTTATCTCGGAAAAGCGGTCAGGGCGGCCTGGCAGCAGCCTGAAGCTGCGCAACTATGCGGTATAAACCTGAAAAGGATTTCCGCTATTACTTTTGGTTTGGCCCTGGCATCCTCCAGCGCAGGAGGAGTAGGAATGGGACTGCTTTATTCTTTTGATCCACACTCCCACAACTTGTGGCTCATATACCTGTTTCTGGTCGTTATCGTTGGAGGAGTGGGCAACGTTCTGGGAGCCGCAATGGCCGGAATACTCATTGGAATCATAACCGGACTTTCGATGGCTTTTTTACCGTATCAATGGGTGAATCTGCTTACATTCGGTTTGTTGATGCTGATTCTATTGTTAAGGCCGCAGGGGTTGTTCCAAAGTGAAGTCTAATAATGTCGGTCACAGGCAAATCAGAATTTTTTCTTGGCTCTGCATGTCAATGCTGGTGTTGGGATTGATAATTTTTCCTTTGACATATCCCCCTGTATATTTTTTATCTTTTATGTTCTGGATTTTTCTTTACGTGTGTCTGGCAAGTTCCTGGAACTTGATTGGTGGTTATGCAGGTTATCTGTCGTTTGGACACGTTGCTTTTTTTGGAGTTGGAGCTTACGCCACAGCGATGTTGGCCAAGACATTTTCCCTAAACGTGACGTGGACTTTGCTGGCTACCATTCCGGCAGGTTTAATATCAGCGGTGACAGCGACAATAGTGGGTTACCCCAGCCTGCGTCTACGAGGACCATATTTTGCCGTAATAACACTCTGTTTCGCATTCGTAGCGCAGTTGACCGTAAAAAATCTTGAAGTTCTTGGAGGCGCTGACGGACTCTGGTTAAAATCGATGGAGGTATCGGTGTCTGTCAACCGTGCGATTTTTTATGAACTCATGCTTGGTTTGACAATTATCACGGTTATGTCGAGTTATCTGGTTGGGCGATCCAGATTTGGGGCAGGCTTACGGGCGATCAAGGAAGATGAAGAGGTCGCCCAGACCTTGGCAATAAATACGCCTCGTCTAAAAATTGCGGCCTTTGCGCTTTCAGCTTTTTTCCCAGGCATTGCAGGCGGGATATACGCTTGTTACTTGAGTTACATTCACCCCGATGTTGTTTTTGACGTGAATATGTCTATTCTCCAGGTGCTGATGGCTCTCTTCGGGGGGGCTTCATCCTGGTTGGGGCCAGTGGTAGGCGCCGTAACCCTAACGATTGTGAATGAAGGACTTTCCACCTTCGTAAAAGCGGAATTCGCCAGAATAATCTATGGTTGCCTGTTTATAATTGTCATTATTTTTATGCCTGACGGGATACTGGAATTCTTTTCCCGCAAAAGAAAGAGAATCGGCTAATAGTTATAGATGAAGCCTTTGCGTCCCAAATTCACTGCATCAGGCTATCAGGATTCTTTTTAAATATTCACAAGTTTTGAAGAAGAGACTTTTTCTGGTCTGGTATTGCAAGAGTTAATGAGAAAGAGGAGTCATTGATGGAAAAACTTATTATTACAGCGGCCATCAGCGGAGCGGCGACAATTCCGTCGTTAAGTCCTTATTTACCTTTAGGTCCTCGTGAAATAGCTGATTCCGCTTTAGAGGCGGCCAAAGCTGGCGCATCAGTAGTGCACGTTCATGCTCGCAGGCCTGAAGACGGATTTCCGTCGTCAAGCCCCGACCATTTCAGGGAGATACTAACCCGAATCAAGGACAATTCAGATGTCGTCGTTTGTGTTACCACCGGCGGCTCTGCGATGATGACGGTCGAGGAGCGGGCAGCCATAGTTCCCCTCTTCAAACCAGAAATGTGTTCTTTCAACATGGGATCCATCAACTTTGCATTGCACACTTCTCTGAAGTATCTGAAAGAATTTAAGTATCCATGGGAAAAGCCGTACCTTGAGATGAGCAAGGATTTTGTCTTCAAAAACACGTTCAAAGATTTCGAATACCTTTGTGAGGTCACCAGGGCGAACAACACCAAACCCGAACTTGAGATATACGATGTCGGTCACTTATACAATCTGGATCATCTAGTCACAGAAGGCCTGATGAAGCCTCCGCTTCATATGCAATTCGTCATGGGGGTTTTGGGCGCTATAAGAGGAACCCCGGAGGATTTAACCTTCCTGGTGACCAAGGCTAAAGGCCTCTTCGGGCCGGAGAATTTTTCTTGGTCCGTCATAGGTGTCGGCGCCGCTGAAATAAATCTCTCTACGATGGCCATTCACATGGGGGGTCACGTCAGGGTCGGGCTTGAAGATAATATTTTCATAAAGAAAGGCGTTCTGGCAAAAAGTAATGCCGAACTGGTGGAAAAGGTGGTCAAGCTAGCTGATTTACTGCACCGGGATGTGGCCACGCCGGATGAAGCCAGGCAAATTCTGAAGCTTAAGGGTCTGCAGAAGGTCAACTATTAAATAATTACACCTTTCCTCAACAAAACTTGGTGCGGCAAGAAAACTACCCCGATTTTTGCCGCATTTCAATCAGGATAACTTCCTGACACGAATAAAACCTGTGTGGTGTCGGAAATTGCCTGGGAATTCGGAGTTCATCCAGCCCTGTTACAGTTCCCGGCAATAATTTCCATCCAGGTGTACAGACTTGTTCCGCAATGAAAAGAATCGTTTGAGAGGTTGTCCGAGGAACAGCATTCTTCAAAAATGGTGTCCGGCGTTATCAGGCAGACGGGCCATCCCGGAACGTGACTTCTCGGACCAAGATTGTTGTGAACCCTGTAGACCATGAAGGAAGTTTCGTCACACCTGGCTTTGTAACTGTGCCCCGACAACTCTACTACAATTTCTTTATTTACAAGGTTCAGACTCTTGAAAACTTCGTAAACTCTGCTGAAAGTCTCACAAGCCGATTTTTGCATGGTTTAAGCTGCAATTCCCGAATGAACGGACTTAATAAGGCCTCGGATCAGATATACATTGCCTTGTCATGTCTTGCCCAGAAATCATCCTGAGAAAATATATGGCATTGGGTTCCCTGACATTCGACCCCAAAACTTGCGCAGACTGAACCCATTTGAGCAGCCCCCAAGAGGGTTTTTCCCATGACCAGTCCTTTTATCAAACCTGCCCTGAAAGAATCACCGGCCCCTGTTGGATCAGAGACCTTTAGAGGCCTGACGGCACTTATGTGAGTTTCACCTTCAGAATCATGCACCATGGAGCCTCTTTCCGCCAAAGTGGTTATTATGGCTCCGGTTCTTCCCAGTAGCCGGTCCTTGGTAAAATTTGTTGATCGCATCACCATTTCAAGTTCATAGTCGTTGGATATGAAGATGGCTGATCCAGTGAGCATTTCAATCAGGTTGTCCGTTTGCAGAGCTGGAATGGATTGACCCGGGTCAAATATGTAAGGAATGTTCAGTTCCTTGTAGCGCCTTGAGAAAACCAGCATATCATCCAGATTACCCGGAGCGATTATAGCAATGGTCTCTTCATTATTGGTTCTGTCCACTTCATACATACATGGGTGTTTCATTGCGCCCGGATTGAATCCGGTAATCTGGTTGTCCGCTAGGTCCGTAGTGATGTATGCGCCCGCGGTGAATTCATCGTGAACAATTCGTATTCCTTCCTGAGAAAGGTCATGGTTGAGGAGCCATTCCTGATATGCGCTGAAATCCTTGCCCGCGCTGGCCAGAATTACAGGCTTTTCACCCAGCAGACACAGATTGTAAGCAATATTGCCCGCTGTGCCTCCGAATTGCTCTTTCAATCCGTTTACCATGAAACAGACATTGAGGATATGAATCTTGTCTGGAAGAATGTGATTAGCAAATTTGTCCGGAAAGTCCATTATTCGGTCATAGGCCAAAGAGCCGGAAACGAGAATTCTCATTAAAACCTCTTGTTAAATCTTGAGCATGCAATTAGGCTACATTATTTGAGTGTGGTTCGGCTGTCAAGTCTGGTTGTTCGGTCACACACTGGCCATTTTGAAACTCTTTCAGGGGTTGACTCATCTAATCTGAAAAGAGTGGACGCTTTGTTACGACACCATGGAAATTTTACATGTGGTTGTATGTGATATGACAATGTACTTCTTTTAAACCAGAAACGCTTCATCCCGGATATTTAATAGAGAGGAAACGAAATGAGCGATTGTTCCGTAACAGTATCAGAGGCATCCAAAAAATGGCCCGAGGGCATTATATCGGTCAAGCTCACCATGAATCCATATTTACTTTCTTTGGCCGAAGAAGCGGCAGCGCGAAATGGAATGAAACTTTGGGAATATATAAACGTGGCTTTGTGGCAGAAACTCGGTGAACCAGGCCAGGATGTCATGTTGAGTCACGCAGCTCGACAGGAAATATCCGACGAGGACGCCAAATGGAAGAAAAGACTGAAACTGACGGCAAGACACGAACTGGAAGTGCTTGCTCACAGACAGACGCTGCAGTGCGCATTTGAATGTGATGACAACGGCAATTCCAAAAACTCTGAATAAAGGAGCTGAAAATGCCAATTTTAAAATATGCTTGCCTTGAGTGTGGAAAGGAATTTTCAAAGATTTTCTTTTCCCAACAGGATGCGCCGACCAAATGTCCCGTGTGCGCATCGGACAATATATCTGGGTTGGGCGATACATTCAAAGCTGATGAAGCCTTGGCGTCACGAGTCTTGTGTGTGTCCTGCAGTTCGTGTTCAGATGACTCCTGTGGTCAAGCAAGAGCATCATCTTGATAAACTGTAACGAGAGCAGGTCTGCTCTGCGCGAACATCCGTTGGCTTGATTTTGAGACCCAAGTAGCCTATCATACAGATATTAAGTTGGAGTTTTGTAACCGGGCGCTGCAGTCCGGTCATCTGACTGCCTTATTTGTAGTACTGAGGACTGTGAGGTTAGAGCATGAAGTTTTTCGTAACTCTGTTGTGCCTGATTTTATCTACCGTTTTAAATGGATGGGCTCAGCAGGCGCCTTCGGCCAAATCGGGTGATGTTGTGGCAAAGGTCGGAAATAAAGAAATTACCAGGGATATGCTGGATCATGTCATTTCTACGATTCCGGAAGAAAATCGGGTTCCGTTTCTAACCCCTGATGGCAAGAAAAAGATACTCGACGAAGTGGTCAATTTTGAGCTGTTTTCCCAGGCTGCCAAATCCGATTCGCTGGACAAAGAGCCTGCCATCAAGACCAGACTAGATTATGAGCAGACCCAGTACCTGGCAAGGGAATATTTCAGGCGCATTCAGGCCAAAAATCCTCCCGTTTCGGAGGATGAGCTCAAGGTCTACTATAACTCACATCTGGCGGAGTTCAACCCACCGGAAGAACTGCAGGCAAGACACATACTCGTAAAGACGGAAGCTCAGGCCAATAAAATAATGGATCAACTGAAATCCGGAGCAGATTTTGCAGAAATGGCCAAGAAGAATTCCATTGATCCTGCCGCATCCAAGGGTGGAAAACTCGAACTTATGGATGGCAAGGATTGGTTGCCCCGCGGGTCTTTCGAAAAATCCTTTGAGCACGTTCTATTCAAAATTCCTAAAGGTCAGTTCGGTGGTCCGGTAAAAACACAGTTTGGATGGCACATTTTAAAGGTTGAAGACAAGCGTCAACCGGCAACGCCGGCTTACGTGCAGGTCAGAGGAATGATCAAGAGCAGAATTGAAAACGAACGGAATTCCAAGTTACACAATCAGGTTACAGATCAGCTAAAGCAAAAAACACCTGTAATTATACACTAAATTTTCTTGTGAAATCTTGCTGCCGGAATTTTCAGTCCTGGATCCGAGTCGTTGCGGAGTGAAGCTTGGGAACCTATTACGAAGGGTTTATACAAGCCAGATGCCATTGCATGTCGTCATCATTTGGTGTAGACCTTCCTTGCCTGCGCTTTTCCTGGAGAATCCACCCATACCGAAACAGAATTGGTCCACAAATATCATGAAAGAAAAATGCTTACTGACCCTGCTTATGATCCTCACAAGCTTTTTGGGGCTTGTGAATGTCCATGCGGAACCCAAAACACTCGATGCGCTGTCCAGAGACCGTATTGATTCTTCACCAAAACCCAGTGAGTCCAGATTGTTTGAGGTTATAAACTCATATTTGGATGGAATGAGGGGGGGGGCGAACTCTGGCCGTAAGGCTTCGACAAACATTAATGAGCAGCGCAGAAACCCTGATACCATTGTGGCTGATGTGGATAAATCTGAAACCATAAAACATGAGTTGTCAAACGAAGAGGCGCTTGCCAGGCGAAGGTATCAGAATTCGGACTGGCAGTTAGCCTCCGTTTCTTTGCAGAGAGCGCTTCAGTTAGCTTCGACCATACCCGACAATGACAAAGCCGACAAAATCAGGAATAGGCTTGGTGAAGTTCAGGCAAAGGCTGATGGCGCCGCCTCCGAAAAACGGCTTGATGGATCGGAGATTGTCAACTCTGTCGGGATCGATCTGGTCGCTTTGCCCGCCGGAACCTTTCAAATGGGGAGTTCGGCCTCGGAGATAAGAAGAATAAGAAGTGAGTGGAACGTGCCGGAAAACCTTCTGGAACCTGAAACCCCCGATCATAAGGTCAGGATCACCAAGGCTTTTCTGATAGGTAAATATGAAGTAACAGTCAGGCAGTTCAAACAGTTTGTCTCCGAAACAGGTTACAAAACAACGGCTGAGACTCAGGGCTGGGCATGGGCTTTTGATTCTGAAAAGAAGAAGTGGGTCAAGAAAAACGGGGCCTCATGGCGGAATCCAGGCTCTAAATCCTGGGACGATTTGCCCGTTACATTTGTTACCCACACTGACGCACATGCCTATTGCGACTGGCTCAGCAACAAGGATGGCAGGAAATATTACTTACCTACGGAGGCTCAGTGGGAATATGCGGCACGTGGTGGTGAATCCTCCAAGAGATTCCCATGGGGAGATGATTACCCAAATGCCGCTCAGTTGAATATGGCTGACAAGAGTTCTCCATTCCCGTGGGCCGATAGAACTCTCGACGACGCTCATCCAGTTATTTCTCCGATAGGCAGTTTTGAGTCCAATCGATTCAAATTGTATGACATGGCTGGAAATGCGTGGGAACTGTGCTCTGATTTTTTTGATTCCAAGGCGTTTAAAAGCAGAACTGACGCCACGGTGTTTGATCCCACCGGACCAAAGTCAGGTAAGAAACATGTGGTTCGCGGCGGGAATTATGCTTTTGGTCCGGAGATTGCCCGGAATGCATTCCGTTTTGGCCTGGACTTGAATACATGTGTCGATATTTGTGGATTCAGGGTGGCATCAGATTTGATATCAGGGGATCCGATAGTGAAGGCCGCGGAAGCACAGGTTGATCTCAATGCCCCTCTCACTGATGAGAATGTCGGCAGTTTGTTGTCCAGAGTAAAACAACTAGTTGAATCCGGTAAACGGCGTTCCGCCAAAAATATGGCAGATGGTCTTAAACCGGAAAAAAATGCAGATCCCGGCTATATCAAGGAGCCGGAGGTTTTTGTAAAAAAAACACTAAATGCGCTGATCGACCAGACGCAGGACAAGTCTGTGCAATCGTTTACCAATTCTTACGGCATGAAAATGATACGAATCCCCGCTGGATCATTTGTCATGGGAAGCTCAGAGGCGGACATAGCGTGGGCCATGACCGTGCTGGCTCAAGGTAGGCCGGTAAGTCTTGAAAATGAATACCCTTTTCACAAGGTGCGCATATCGAGACCGTTCTACATGTCGGAAACCGAAGTCACGGTAAAACAGTTCAGAGCCTTTGTTGAAGACACCGGCTATGTCACAGACGCAGAAGAGGAAAAAGGCGGACAGATTTTCAACCCTACTGAAAACAGGTTCGAGAAAAAGGATGGTAGTTCATGGCGGAATCCTGGTTGGGACATTTCTCCTAATCAACCTGTTACCATGGTCTCTTATAATGACGCTCAGGCTTTCGTCGAATGGCTGAGCGCAAAAGAAAAACTGCCCTACAAACTGCCGACTGAGGCTCAATGGGAATACTCTGCCCGAGGCAAGTTGACATTGGGTCAATTCCCGTGGGGAGACTCTCTTCCTGACGGTGACAAGGCAAATTACGCGGATAAAAATACAGATTTTGAATGGCGTGACAGGGATGCTGACGATGGCTACAAATTTGTAGCGCCTGTCGGCAAGTACCTGCCCAACAGTTTTGGACTTTATGACATGGCCGGAAACGTGCTGGAATGGGTGAGAGATTACTACGGTGAAGACTACTACAAGTCTAGTCCCGACATAGACCCCGCGGGGCCAGGGCATGGTGAATTCAGGGTAATGAAGGGTGGGGAATGGACGTTCGGACCCGTTAATATGAGAAACGCTTTTCGTGGATGGTCACGACCCGATCTGGCAGTATACAATGGCGGTTTCAGGGTGGCCATAGATTATAGCCAAACGGTCAGACCTTCACATTTTGCGGAGGATTTCATGACTAAAGAATGGATTCCGACGCCCGATTACAAAGAAGTCACCCAGGCCATTGCAAAAGAAGAACAAAGATCGGCTCAAACACGATCCGCAAGGACAAAGTCCGAAAGCAAGGCATCAAACCTGTCTGCCGAGCCAAAGATTCTCAAGGGAGTGTTGGTGCTC
>CAZGVM010000019.1:24085-27551 GCA_964528855.1 uncultured Desulfomonile sp.
GCAAGAAAATAGGTCTTGTTAAAGGCGATATCATAATTTCATACGACGGCGTTTCGGACCTTTCATCGGAGAAGTTGATAGCGCTGACATCAAGATCTAAAAAAGACAAGTCCAGGCCCGAGATAATATTCGTCAGAGAAGGTAGGGAGTATGCGCTCAAGGCCTTACCCGGTTTTCTGGGCATATCGGTAATGGACACGACCACCAAGACGCCGGAGAGAGTTCCGGAATCGGATCAAAAGAGCGCTCCAGATAAAGATAAGAAAAACAAAGGATTAAATTGGACTTGATTGCTCTGGCAATATTGCCGGTTGAATTTGGGAGCGACAAACACACACTTATGGAGAAAAAGCTGGATTTTTTGAAGCTTTGTGATAGAGGTCTCCGAGACTTCAAGGTGAGGTGACCTCTATGCGTTCTTGGACACTTGTTTCAACTCTTGCGATTTTGGCGATTATTGGACTTTCAAATGCCTCAGTAAGCTTTGGAGAGAGTAAATTAATACAGGTAAAGCCATCCTACTCGGAGTCCAGCTATCAACCTTCACAGCAGGTTCAGGGAGAAACCGGCTATTCCTATATCCCACCAACTCCACGGGATCAGATGTACGTTTTCTGGATTCTCGGCAAGATGCTGAGTTATCCGATCGATAAGGTAGAAGACTTTATATCATCAAGACTCAGGTCGCGCGAAACGGCCAAACCAGTGGCGGCCCCTGCAGTGGCAACATCAAGGCCGAATCCATTCGACTCGGTCAATTTCAAGGAAATTCCACCCGCCCCGCCTGTAAGATAGGTATGAGACAGGAATTGATTTGAGAGGACCTTTTCTAACTTGCTGCTTTTTCTTCTAAATTTGTTTCTGGAACTTTTTCTCCACATTTGGGGCATTGCAGATATGATCCCTGTTTCTTGCCTGGTTGCCTTTGCATGACATTTGAGTCACAGTCCTTGTTGGGGCAAGCGATGGGCAGGGGTTTGAGCCACATGGAAAAATCACATTTCGGGTATTGTGAGCATGAGAAAAAGGTTCTTTTTCTTTTTGTTTTTCGTTCTACGAGTTCTCCCTCATGACATTTCGGGCACGCTGTGCCAGTCGATAGAGGCGACGAATTCTTACATTCAGGGTAACGGGCGCACGATAGAAAGGGTCCACTCTTGCTTTCCCTTATAACCATCGGGGCCCCGCATTTGCACAATTTGTCCGTCATTACAGGCTGCTTGTTTTCTTCATCATCTTCTACGATCTTCCTCGTGTACTGACACTCCGGATAGGAATCACATCCGAGAAACAAGCCAAATCTACCTACCCGTATCAACAGTTTGTCTCCGCATTCAGGACAGGCTTCTCCGGAGGTTATTCCTTCTCGTTTGATACTTTTCATTGACGACTTGGCGTCATTTAGAGAGTCCTGAAATGGCCTGTAAAATTCCGAGAGGGTTTCAGTCCAGGAGGCTTCGCCTTCCTCTATCAGGTCAAGCAGTGACTCCATCTCAGCGGTAAATTTAGGATTCACCAACTTGGGAAAACTGTCTACAAGCAGGCCTGCGATTATTCTACCAAGGATGGTGGGTCTGAATTTCTTGTCTTTGAATTGGACGTATTTGCGCCTTTGTATTGTGGATACAGTCTCGGCATAGGTTGACGGTCTGCCGATACCCTGCTCCTCGAGTTCTTTTATCAGTGAAGCCTCAGTGAACGACGCTGGAGGCTGAGTGAAGCTTTGCCGCGGGACAATTTTTTCCAGTTTCAGTTTTTGCCCCACTTCCATCGGAGGAAGTCTGCGATCCGAGTCGTTTTTATCTTCCGAATCAGCGTCTTCAGCATCTGGAGATGTTTCATAGATTTTCATGAAACCATCAAACTTTAGAATTGATCCATTCACTCTGAAGAGCAGATCTTCGCACTTTATTGACACCGAGGTCATGTCGAATACGGCCGCAGAAGCCTGGCTAGCCAAAAATCTCTTCCATATCAATGTGTACAGGTCTCTCTGGGCTTTATCCAGGTATCGGGAAACTTTTTCAGGGGTCAAGTCGAGTGATGTAGGCCTTATAGCCTCATGCGCCTCTTGAGCTGATTTCTTGCTCTGATAGACATTTGATCTTTTGGGAACGTAATGAGCGCCGTAAGACCTTTCAATATAAGCCCGCGCCATATTCGAGAATTCAGGAGAAATGCGAGGTGAATCTGTCCTCATGTACGTAATCAAGCCTACTGACCCCTCAGGTCCCAGTTCAATCCCCTCATATAGCTGTTGCGCGATTCTCATAGTGCGATTGCTGGTTAGTCGGAGTTTTTTTGACGCTTCCTGCTGTAGGGTGCTCGTGATGAAAGGCGGTGAAGGTTTCCTCAACCGCTCTTTTTTGACGACTTTTTCAACTATAAAATCACCCTTCACGGCTTGGTCGAAAAGATCTCTGGCTGCTACAATGCCAGGAATAACCGCCTTTTTCCCAGCCACTTCTACCAGTTTTGCCTCAAACTCCGGAGGATTCTGTGACCTTAGCCTGGACAAGATAGACCAGAATTCGGTGGGAACAAAAGATTCAATTTCATACTGGCGGTCTACGATAAGTCGCAAAGCAACGGACTGTACTCTTCCGGCGCTTAGACCATACTGCACCTTGTCCCATAAAAGAGGACTGATCTGGTATCCGACAATCCTGTCCAGGATGCGCCTAGTCTGCTGGGCGTTGTATTTGTTCTCGTCGAGTCGGGTAGGATTGTCCACCGACTCCCTTATTGTTTTCTCAGTTAATTCATGAAATCGCACACGAAAAATCTGACCCGACGGAGCAGAAAGTTCATCACTTAAATGAAAAGCTATTGCTTCGCCTTCCCGATCAGGGTCTGTGGCCAACAACACCCTGGATGACTTCGCCGCTGCCTCTCTCAATTCACGAATAACTTTTTCTTTTCCTGGAATTACCTCATAGTGAGGTTTGAAGCCGCGTTCAACATCCACCCCCAAGACAGGGCCCGTACTGCTTTTTTGCGAAGCTTTGACCTGTTTCTCGGCCTTGGATGGAAGATCCTTGATGTGCCCTACTGATGCCTTGACATCATATTCTGCGCCCAAATATTTCTTTATCGTTTTCGCTTTGGCTGGAGATTCAACCACTACGAGAGTTTTAGACATGAAAACCGTTCCTTACCAGCGTTACAAATATCCGCAGCGTGCCGCACGGGGTCTGTCCCCATTAGACACAGAAAATATATGCGACTTTGTTTAAAAAAGCCCACAGATTACCGGGAAACCAAACATGACAAAAACTGCCGAGCTTGGCAATTGAAAAAACACATTACCAAAAAACACGAGCCTCAAAAAAAGTCAATCTAACCAATAGAATATGAAATTACAAGTTTTAATCCATTTCTTGGCAGTATGCTCACATTGTTCTTGAAAACAACTTGCCCGGGCTTTGTCTTATCAAACCTAATAGTTCCAACTCCATCAACGCCG
>CAZGVM010000020.1:0-7918 GCA_964528855.1 uncultured Desulfomonile sp.
AGGTAAGACATTTAACAAGCAGAATTCCGACAAGAAAAACGAAGGTGGCCTGCAGGTTAATGCATTGGTAAGTTCAATAGCCTGTGTGTCAGGTTATCTCGTAAGTATGATGGACAGGACGATAAAACTTGTGAGCCCGTGTCAAGCGACCGATCAATGGCCGGAGGGTTTTCGGATTCATGACCAGGGAACGTTTGACGACGCCCAGGAATTTGGCGACTTCATAAAGGGGTCCATATCAAAACACATGCCCGCCAGTCTTCCCCTGGATAAGCCGGTATCATTCCTTAAAGGTTTGTTTTACGAGCATCTTGAGGAAAAAGGTGGCTTTGCGCTCTCTACAAATTGCTCGGCCCATTCATTCAGTGGGGATGAATTTACCATTCAATTGGGTGATATGGTCGCAGAAGGTACTCATAATCCGGTTGAAATAATAAGTGCATTGGTGGATTCAGGAGCGGACATATTCGGAATAAGGGGCACTCTAAACGATCTCTATGATAAAGGTTTCCTAGAAGATATGGTAGTTTGAGACCATGGATATATGCCTGGTTAACATGCCGTATGCTCCTGTTAGGGTGCCGTCCATAGCTCTGGGGATTTTACAGGCTGTCTTGGAAAAAGACGGTTTTTCTGTCCTGAGTCATTATGCCAACATCCATTTTGCCTCTGAAGTCGGTGTGAGGGAGTACTCCAGACTATGGATGATTCTAAGGTCAGAGAATGCGATCGCTGAATGGACATTTTCGCACGTCGCCTTTCCTGAACATGCCCTGAACGCTGAAGAATTTATAAACCTCCTTGATGAGCGAAACAGCCATTTTCTCGATTTGCAGGACCCTGTCGGCAGACTCCTGACCGTACGTGATATAGCGTCACGTTTTGTTGACCAACTTGCAGAACAGATCCTCGATCTAAAACCCAGAATCGTGGGATGCACCTCAACCTTCTTTCAGCATGTTTCTTCTCTGGCTCTACTGCGCAGAATCAGGGAAAAGGACTCCACGGTAATAAGTCTGATGGGAGGGGCCAATTGTGAATCCATAATGGGAATGACAACCCACAGGATGTTTGACTGGGTTGACTATGTCGTTTCCGGTGAGGCCGAGGACATCATTTCCGATCTATGCCGCAAAGCGCTTGATTGGGGAAGGGGTGTTCCGGGGAACGAAATACCCTATGGCGTCTTTGGGCCGGTTCACAGGGAGGCCGGCTATCCGTTTGACGATATGGAGGCCGGCGCAAAATGCCCTCGCTCCGTAACACGAGAACTTAACCGGCAACCGGCTCCGAATTATGATGATTATATGAGGACCTTCAACAGTTGCCGGGTAGTCAGCTCAGAGATAAGGGTTGGCTTGCTGGTGGAGGGGTCACGAGGTTGTTGGTGGCAAAAAAATGATGGCTGTTCTTTTTGTGGTTTAAATGGTTCGGGACGAAAGTTCAGAAGAAAAACAGTAAAAACCATTCTGAATGAATTCGGGAAGTTGAGTGAACGTTACGGGATCAATCGATTCGAGATGGTTGATAATGTCCTTGATCCGGGCCTGATTGACAGTCTTGCGCCGGAACTGATTAAACTGGGAACCCCGTATGACATCTTTTTTGAAATCAGGGCGGGTCTGGAGCGGTCCCAGTTCGAGAGACTCAGAAACGCCGGGATAATATGGGTCCAGCCAGGTATTGAAAGTCTGCACTCCGGTGTACTCAAACTTATGAACAAGGGATCAGAGGCATGGCAGAATGTGCAGATCCTGAAATGGAGTTCACAATTCGGCATACGTTGTAGCTGGATACTAATGCACGGTTTACCGGGAGAAGAGGACCAGTGGTATGAAGAAATGGCGGAATTTCTTCCAGCTCTGTTTCACCTACAGGCGCCACGCAGTTTGACGAGAGTCAGATATGTGCGCTTTAGCCATTACCATGAAAACCCACAAAAGTACGGCCTGAAATTAACTCCAGCCAGACCGTTTTCACTGGTTTATCCAATTCCGGTGAATGAGCTGGCAAACCTTGTATATTATTTTGATGAAGAGGAACAGTTGAGGAGGCAAACGGCCCCGTTCCTTTCTGAATTCATGCTTGCGCCCGGTTTCCTAAGGGTAAAGAAGATTCAACAGGACTGGATAAAAGACCAGGACGGCGAATCACCATCTTTTCTGACAATGCAGACACTAGGCGATGAACTCCTGATAAGAGACACCAGATCCGTTGCAGTTAACAGTGAAGTTTACCTCAAAGGACTGGAGAAGGACGTATACCTCGCTTGTGACGAAGCGCCTCTCGAGGTTGAACTTATTGAAAAATTCCGGCAAAAAGGTTTTTATCCCGATCAAATCAGGGATATCCTGTTTTCCCAGATTGATAAAATGTTGACTCTTCACCTGGATGGTCGTTACGTCTCGTTAGCTTTAAGACATCCGGTCAGACCTTTGCGTCCTTTTGAGGATTTTCCAGGTGGATTTCTGATTCCGAAGGGCTCAGCTTCACCTGTTTCTTCCAATTCGTGATGGAGACCAGAATGGATTTCTGTCTTGTTACCATGCCGTATTCCAGGATTGAGCTGACTTCAGTAGCCTTGGGATTGCTTCAGGCCAAATTGATGGAGGCGGGGCGCGACGCTCAAAGCGTTTATGCGAACATTCTGTTTGCGGAAAAAATAGGGACCCTGGCTTACACAAGAGTAAGTTTGTTCAGACCGAGACTTGCGATTGCGGACTGGACATTTTCGCACATTGCCTTTCCGGACTTCTTTCCTGATAACAATGAATATTTAAATCTCATTATGACCATGAACGAGGTTTATACTCCCGTTGACCGGAATAGACTGGAAGATCTGCTGTGGACTGTTCGTGAGGGGGCCACATCATTTGTGGAAGAGCTTTCGAACAGGATTCTCGAGTCAACCCCTAAAATTGTTGGGTGCTCGTCAACTTTCTGCCAACATGTTCCCTCTCTGGCATTATTAAGGAGAATCCATGAGTTGTCTCCTGAGGTTACAACCATTATGGGAGGAGCCAATTGTGAGACAATGATGGGACTGTCAACCCACAAGCTGTTCCCTTGGGTGGATTACGTTGTTTCTGGAGAGGCCGACGGGTTAATCGTTTCGCTGACCAGATCTATCCTGGAGAAGGGGAGGGAAGTCGGCGTTAAAGAACTCCCTACCGGGGTTTTTGGGCACGCACACAGAATCTCGGGATACCCTGAATCCGGGGATTCCGGTTGTGATGGCGTTTCGCGCGCCACAACCAATACCTTGGATGATTACCCCATTCCTAACTACGATGATTTTGTGAGGACCTGCAACGAGGCTCGCAGCATAAGAGACCAGATAGTTCCTGGTATGACGGTGGAGTCATCTCGTGGGTGTTGGTGGGGCCAAAAGAAGGGTTGCGTTTTTTGTGGCTTCAACGGCAAGGGGATGAGTTTTCGATCCAAGGCGCCGGAAAAGTTTGTATCCGAGTTGGCGGCACTCCATGAGCGCTATGGCATAGACGGGATAGAAACGGTGGACAACATCCTCGATATGAATTACCTGAAAACCGTTCTTCCGATGATTAAGAAGGCCGGGAGTCCGTACAGGCTGTACTATGAAATAAAATCGAACTTACAGCGCCGGCACATAAAAATACTTAGGGAAGCCGGTGTGATATGGGTTCAAACCGGCATTGAAAGCCTTAATTCAGACATGCTGAAACTCATGAATAAAGGCTGCAGGGCATACCAGAATGTTCAGCTCCTTAAATGGCTGAGGCAGTACGGAATTCGCGTTCACTGGAACATGCTTTATGATTTTCCCGGTGATCAGGATGCCTGGTATGAAGAAATGACGGAGCTGGTCCAGCTGCTCTATCACTTGCAGTCTCCAGTCAAAATGGCCCCCCTGGAATTTTGCCGGTTCAGCGTTTATCACGAGAAACAGGATGTTCATGGTTTGAAGCTAAGAGCGTCTTCTCCCTTCAGGTATGTTTACCCACTGAAACAGGAAGAGCTGGACGACCTGGTGTACTTCTTCGAGGATGAAATTCGTTCAGCTCATGAACGCAATCCCATACTGGCTTTTTTAACGGAACGAACGGTGTTCAAAACTCTGAGACGAAGGATTGATGATTGGAGAAATTCGTTTTGGTACCAAAAAGCCACTCTTACCATGAAAATTAGCGATGAGGAATTGGTGATCGAAGACACCCGGCCCGTAGCAGTGGCTTCTTGTTTCACTTATTCCGGACTCAAGAAGGACATCTACCTTGAGGCCGACAACGCGCCTGAGAGAGACGCTCTTGTCAATAAATTCGCTCTGAAAGGATTCTCTGCAGAAGAGATCAAGGCATTGTGTGAAGAACTGATTGCGGAAAAAACTGCAGTTGAGATCGATGGAAGATTCATGGGCCTTGCGGTAATGGCGCCCCTGCCGGAACTTCCAACTGCGGTTGAATATCCCGGTGGAGTCGTCATTCATAAGGAATACGCTCACCTGGTCAAGCAGGCGGCCAGATGAGTCCATGTGTCAGGATATTCCATTCCGATTCGCCCCTGGAACTTGAGAGTGGAAGACGCCTGGAATCTTTTGAGTTGGCCTTTGAAACCTACGGAGCGCTGAATGAAGAGCGCGACAATGCCATACTGGTTTGTCACGGCCTTACATCCGATTCCCATGTGGCGCGTCACGAGGAATGCGCCGATGACAGACCGGGCTGGTGGGATTGCGCCGTTGGTCCGGACAAGCCGTTTGACACAAACAAATTTTTTGTGTTGTGTTCAAATGTTCTGGGCGGTTGTGGGGGCAGCTCCGGTCCCTCATCAACAGACAAGTCCTCCGGTTCGAGTTTCGGGCTGCGATTCCCCATAGTGACGGTCAAGGACATCGTGAACGCTCAGGCCCGTCTAGCGGACTCATTCAACATAGAATCTTTTCATACTGTGGTCGGCGGATGTCTGGGAGGCTTTCAGGCGCTCGAGTGGATGAGCGGCCACCCGTTGAGAGTCAGGAACGCCATTGTGATTAGCGCCACCATGAGGACCACCACGCATAACATTGGTCTATGGGAAGTTCTACGGCAGGCAATAATGCGTGATCCTAATTTCCAGGGTGGAGATTATTACGGTCAAAAAGGGCCGATCGATGGAATGGGGTTGGCCCAGATGTTCGGCATGATGATCTGGATGGACCGTAAAGTCATGACGGAAAGATTCGGTCTGAAAATAATCCATGAGAACGGGCCGCAATACTCCCTGGAGCCGGAATTCGAATTTCAGACTTTTTTGCACAGAATCGGCGAAAACGCCGCAAATCGCTTTGATCCCAATTCACTGATTTATCTTACCAAAGCGATGGATTATTTTGATCTGAGCAGGAACGTGGGAGGATCGGCAGAGATTTTTTCCGGTGGAAATTTCAGAACTCTTCTCGTCGGCTATTCCAGAGACTGGAGGTATCCTCCCGACGAGATGCGTGAAATAAGCCAGGCCTTATCGGCTAATGACAAGCCGCATGAATTGGAAATTCTGGATAGTGATTTCGGCCACGGCGCATTCATCTACGACTCTGAAGGCGCATTAAATGTTATACGGAAATTTGTGGCTTCAGCGGAAAAAAATGGTTGATGGTGAGAGTCGGACTGCCAAAAGACATGCCACTTAAAGCCCCATATCCCCTGGATTCATATCCTGCCGATCTAACGGAACGTAGAAACGCATCGTATTCCATGAGATATTGAGCTGAGTATCCGTGGGTGGCGTCCATGCAGGTAATGATGTTTTGGCTTAATGTGGGGCATGTCAATTCCGGATCAACGGTATGTGCCTCGATTACAATCATGCCGTGCCTGTGAACAAAGGGCTTCCAATTCTCAAATAGTTCAACAAGATTGCATTCAATTTCACGCGGGTCAATCTGTCTGCCGCCTGTAGAGACAAATGGGGCTGCGGACAAAGGCTTCCATACCTGGAGACGTTCGGTATTTCCGGGAGTCTTGTAGACACGGTTATGGATCACGGACTTGCTGATATGCAGCGCATTGAACGGATCAACACCGATCCCGGATAGATCGGTGGCCAGAGTCTCAGGCGCGCCTATATCCCCACGGATGGCAAATGCGTGATTGATTCCGGCCCTCTCAAGGGCTTCTCTAGTTGATTCGCGGGCAGCCTGATTGTATTCGGCGCCGATAATCGCCAGTGGGAAAGACTTTAATGATCGGCCTCGAAGAGTCTTTTCCCTAATAGTATTGAACAGGTCTACAAGTAGAGTCCCGTCTCCGGAACCTGTGTCCACTATGCTCTCAGGCTGTTCCTCCAAGGGACTGCAGTCAAACAGCGGCAATACAATCTCCAGGAGTTTGTTGCGGCAGGTTTTTTCATAAACAATTCCGCTAAACTTTATGTCAAGACGCCGGTCTACATGAGTTTCCAAACCCGTTGGAGGTGGGGAGGAGGCTTCGGATTCATGGTCGAAAAGTAGGTCCGGAACTTTACGGAAAGTGGATAAATAGCCTACCGGGTAAAAATATTGTGGTGTCCACTGCAGCGCCAGAAGTCCTGATGGTGAGAGAGAAAGAGCGTCTGAGTCCCATTTGGCCCAATTGTTGGCTCGTAAAATCTCGATAATAAATTTCCAGACCCGCGTGTCAAACGAGAAATATTTATTTTGTGAAGCGCTCTTCCCCGTCATCAGCAAAAGACTCATTTCCGGGTCAAGATACAATTCCGTCATCACAACGGCAGTGATCTCGCCTAGAATATGGTCTCGAACGCGTTTGGCCATTGAAGAATGATCAAGTCCAGAGGGAATGGAAGGCACAAAAAAATCTACCTCGACATCTTCTCTCTGAAGCTCCAAAGTCTCCTTCAGATTCAGGGCCATCTCCGAAATTTTCGGTATTTGATCATAGTAATCCAGGAAGTTGATCCAATGTCTTCCATTATGAGTTAGTGAAACCTTGAGTTGGCTTGTGTCGGCGCCCCTGGAAAGCCGGACAAACCCCTGGTGAGCCAGAAGCCTCAAGGCCACCTGGAAGAAGCCTTTTCCGGCTCCTATGGTTTCTGACAGAATATTAACATCGAGGGGAATTCTTGATGTCTGCAGGATGTTGAAGACGTTGTTTTTCTTTAGGGAGAAGACAGTTGAGCCTATGGAGATACCGTCAATGTGGTTGAACAGCGTATTTTTTACGCAGACCCTTAATTCATCGGAAAGCTTTAATTCAGAAGACACAATTTCTTGCCTCGCTCCATTGTGTTCATGAATCGGAGTGTTTCTTACATAAAAAAATAAGTGGCGATTCATTATCACCACTCATTATGGTTAGCTTTTCATGTCATAGGACCTAAACAAAAATTGTGTTCTATCCTTCCAGGAAAGGTCTGAGCCGTTTGCTTCTCGATGGGTGTCTAAGTTTCTTGAGGGCCTTTGCCTCTATCTGTCGGATTCTCTCTCTGGTGACATCAAAATCCTGTCCAACTTCTTCGAGGGTGTGATCGGCCCTTTCGCCGATCCCGAAACGCATTCGTAGAACTTTCTCTTCACGAGGAGTAAGTGTCGCCAGGACCTTTCTGGTTTGCTCCGTGAGGCTCATACCGACTACTGCGTCAGATGGAGACAGGATCTTCTTGTCTTCAATGAAATCACCCAAATGTGAATCTTCCTCCTCACCGATTGGGGTTTCAAGACTGATGGGCTCTTTGGCGATTTTGAGAACCTTTCTGACCTTCTCAAGAGGGAACTCCATTTTTTCGGCAATTTCTTCCGGGGTAGGTTCACGACCATATTCCTGAACAAGGTAGCGCGAAGTTCTTATCAGCTTGTTGATGGTTTCTATCATGTGAACAGGTATGCGGATAGTTCTCGCCTGGTCGGCGATAGCCCTGGTTATGGCCTGGCGTATCCACCATGTCGCATAAGTGCTGAATTTGT
>CAZGVM010000020.1:7928-9547 GCA_964528855.1 uncultured Desulfomonile sp.
TGCCTTCATCAGACCGATGTTACCTTCCTGGATCAGATCGAGGAATTGGAGTCCACGGTTCGTGTATTTCTTTGCTATTGACACCACGAGTCTAAGGTTGGCCTGGACCAGTTCACTCTTGGCATTCTTGGCCAGACGTTCCCCCTCCTTGCAGGAAGCAAGCGCCTCCCTGAGGTTACGTTCATCCATTCCGGCCTCAATTTGCAGTTTGTTTATCTTCCTGAGACCGGTCTCCAATTTGTTATCAAGCTCAAGAACCTTTTGGGGTGAAAGGTTTGTGTACTTTTTCAGGACTTTTTTATCATCCAAATGGGTTTTGAGGAACGCCAGATGCTCTCTGGCCTTGTCCAACGGCATCTTCAATTCGTACTCTACCGATTTTAGCTCTTCTTTGGCAGCGCTCAACTTTCTAACCAGGAACTTGAGTTTTCCGGCAATGTGGTCAATCATGTTGCTGTTGAGGTTGATATTTCGCAGACATTGAACAACCTCCGCCTTGCTTGATTCTATTTCGAGCCGGATCTGTTCAATTTCCTCAGTTGAGGCAGATGCCGATAAATTCCTTCCCTTGTGGACCAGGGCCTGAAAATTGCCCTCTTTGTCTTTGAGTTCCTGTATCAGCGTCAGTATCTTTTCTACTATGGGAGAATCGTCTCCGTCCGGCATCTCCTCATCTTCAAAACCCCGAATGACTTCTTTTGCCCTTATATTTCCCTTGCGAAGCTTATCGCCCAGCGCAAGCACCTCTTTTATGGTGACCGGACATCCTATGATAACCGTGAAAACCTGCTGTTCTCCATGTTCTATACGCTTTGCAATCTCAACTTCACCCTCTCTGGTCAGCAGAGAAACACCACCCATTTCATGGAGATACATCTTTACAGGATCATTACCTCTGACAAGGGTGTCGGCTTCGGCCTTTATCTCGTCCTCTTCATCGTCCTCGTCATGCTTGTCTATTTCAAGTTCTCTGGCCTTAGCGTCGGTTACAGGAATTTTTTTAGCAAAATCAACCAGTTCACAATTGAACTCTGTCACTATTTTCAGAAGCAGCGCATCAATTTGCGACTCATCCATGACGTTGGCCGGCAGGTGTTTATGAATCTCGTCGTAGGTCAGGACTTTTCTTGTTCGGGCAAGATCAAAGAGTTCTTTTAGTTCCGGTTTGGGTTTAGTATCTGGCATATAAAGCTAACTCCTTTCGCCGGACTTTCGGGCAACCCTAACATAAACAGGTGAAGAGCTTTCAAATAACCGGCGTGCAATGATTTTCTGGAAGAGGCCAAAGCTGACAATCGATACAGCTTGTTGCCATTTGTCCGGGATCGATTAGCAACACAACCCCAAGGTGTTGATCGAAAGGAAAATATTCTTGTTTGTAGTAGACGTCCTGACTTATTGTTTCAGGCGTCTGCCGAGTTTTAACAGTTCGTGCGCCAGATCCCCATATTCCGGATCTGATGGATCACACTTTTTCATAAGATCGATTATTTCGATTTTTCGTTTCTCCATTTTCTTATGCCTGATGGCGTTCAATGACTGGTCAATCACAAGGTCTCCGTCGTGCTCGGGTTTCAGGTCATCCTCTTCGGGGCGGGGTTGTAACCAGGACGCCACCA
>CAZGVM010000020.1:9557-27517 GCA_964528855.1 uncultured Desulfomonile sp.
ACCAAAGAAGCCTGATCCTGATCCTCCAGAGAACGAACAAACACCTGACAGTCGAAGTTTCCATGGGTCTGGGTAAAATCGACCATCATCTGAGCTATTTGAGCCAGTCTTGGGTGTTCTATATCCTTTATGACGCCGGACTCAACGACTTTGGCGATGAACCCTTCCCTTGCCAACATGCCCCTTATTACGTTACGTTCGTGGGCCGGGAACTCAAAAAGGGAAAAACCCTGTTTGGGCGCCTCTGATTCGTTTCTCGAGGACCTCGAACTTTGGTTTGACTCCAGAAGTTTTCTCAGCCTGTCTTCCTTGACCTTAATTCGTGAAGACATTCTCTCAATAAGATAATCGCGCTCAGTTGAATCGGCAATTCTCTTAAGTAAATCCATGCATTCTTCGACCCCTTGATTTCTGCCTTTGATGGTGCTGAAATCATGCTGGAGGCCAATTGAATCAAGGAAAAAATCTATCATTGGGAGCGCATCATTTACTAAATCCCTGAATCCTTGAGGGCCTAATCGTCTGATGGCATCATCCGGATCTTTGTCTTGAGTCAGGACTACACAATCCGCATCCACCGCTTCAGAGAAAAAAAGAGGAATGGACCTCTTGAGGGCCCGCATTCCTGCTTCATCACCATCAAATACGACGGTTATTTTGTCAGCGAATCTTTTGATCAACTTAATCTGGGCAGTTCCCAAGGCAGTTCCCAGTGGAGCGACTACATTCTCCAATCCATTGACACGAAGCGCAATCTGATCAAAATAGCCCTCGACGATTATTGCTCTGCCCGTTTTTTTAATGGCCTCTCTGGCGCTGTCCAGTCCGAATAGGGTATATTTTTTCTTAAAAATGGCAGATTCGGGAGAATTCAGATACTTTGGGTCTCCCTCACCGAATATCCTTCCTCCAAAAGCTATGAGTCTGGAATTCAGGTCATAAATAGGTATCATGACGCGAGAGCGGAAGTAGTCGTAGTAACCTCCACCAGAACGCTGCTTTAAAAGCCCCGCTCCCACCGCTTCGGCTGAGCCGACTCCTGCTCCTGTGAGTTTTTTCTGAGCCGAATCCCAGGAGTCTTCAGCAAATCCGAGTCCCAGGGTTTCGATCCAGGAGTCGGTCAAGCCCCTATCACGCAGATAGTCCAGCGCATCGCGCCTGTTGATTAGGGTTGTTTTGAAATGTTCATGAGCTACTTCCAGCGCCATGTACATCTTTTCCCTGGAGTGGTCGGAATGCCCTGTTCGTGAGTCCAGAACCAGTTGAACTCCATATCGCTCTGCAAGAATCCTGGCGGCTTCAACAAAACTGACATTTTCCATCTTCATGACAAAATTGAATACGCTTCCGCCGACGGCGCATCCAAAGCAGTGGAAAATGTTTTTCGAGGGCGAAACGTAGAATGATGGATCCTTGTCCCCATGAAATGGACAAACTCCCCTAAAATCCTTGCCCGCTCTTTTAAGGTCTACATAATTCGAGATGACATGGACGATGTCTGCCGCTGAAGCTATTTCCGCGATTTTTGTTTCAGGAATTCGCATTTGGCTCACTCTGGAATCAAGTCGATAATAGTGACCCCGGCTCCCCCTTCTTGAGGTGTGCCGGAATGAAATGCCTTTACACAAATTTGTTTCGCAAGATAATCAGCAACGGCTTTTTTCAAACGCCCTGTGCCCTTGCCGTGAATGACCCGGATCGAGGCAAGGCCACTCAGAATGGCGTCATCGATAGCTTTTTCTATGATAGGAAGAGCCTCTTCAGCGCGCAAACCTATAACGTTCACCTCCCACCTGGGGGTGATGAGAGGCATTTCTACCCCAATAACGCTTTTTTTAGAAGTGTTTTTTTCGCTATATCCTTTACGTACGAATTCTAAATCCTCAGGATCAGCCCTGAAGAGCATTTTACCAACTTCGATTTCTATCTTTCCACGTTCCGGGATATTCCTTATTCGTCCTTCTCTGGATAACGACCTGATTCTTACCATATCTCCAACGTTAAAACCCGCGGTGTTTATTTTCAGTGGCGCTTGCAGTTTGTCTGAGATGTCCTGTTTGATGAAGTAAACCGCTTGCTTTACATCTCTGGGCGATTTTACGGTCCCGGCTTTGAGAGATTTCTGAAGATCGGAAAGTTGTCTCTCTGCGTTTTTGACCACCTCTCGAGCCTGTTTTATGTGCTCCTCCCGTATTTCATCACGACTGGACTCTATTTCGGCAAGTTGGGCATCCAGCCTGTTTTGTTTAATCTGCAGTTGAGCGCTAAGCTCATGGGTTTCATCCATTTTATGTTTGAGATCAGCCAACAACCTGGAGCTTCCACCGGCGGACTTGTCAGCGTAAGCCCTGGCGGCTGTCAGAACGCTGCAAGGGAGGCCAATGCGTTCAGCAGTTGCTATGGCATGACTCTCTCCGGGAAGATCATAGAGGAGTCTGTAAGTAGGTTTGAGGGTCTGAGGGTGAAATTCCGCGCTCACATTCTTTAATTCAGGCTTTGCAAGGGCATAGGATTTCAGTTGTGTGAGATGGGTGGTTACCACGACACGGGCTTTTCTACGAATCAGTTCATCAATGATGGCCATCGCCAGAGCCGACCCCTCCTCCGGATCCGTCGCTCCGCCTAGCTCATCCAATAGAATCAAATTCCCTTCATCCGCATTATCGAAGATCGCCTTTATCCTGGAGATGTGACCTGAGAACGATGATACCTTGCCCCTAATATTCTGATCGTCACCGATGTCGGCCATTATTCGAGAGAAAGGATTGAGTAGTGAGCCCTCTTTTGCTGGAATCATCATCCCGCATCTCACCATGAGGGGGAAAAGGCCTGCAATTTTGAGTGCGACAGTCTTTCCTCCCATATTGGCGCCGCTGATCACGGTGGCCAGGGTATCGATGTCCTGTATCACGTCCATAGGAACGGTATCGGTCTCAGAGACAGACAGGAGCAGGGGATGCCTGGCTTTCAAAAGTCTGAACCCTTCTGAAACCAGTTCGGGACGAACGGAATTGGTGGCCGACGCGTAAGACGCCCTGGCCTGGAAAGCGTCGAGTAGTGTGAGTATTTTGTAATTTTCGACCAATGCCCCCAGATTCTGACGAACTTCCTCGGTTAGACGCTTGAATATTTTCTTTATTTCCTCACGGAATTCGTCGGCCAGAGTAGCTACTCTGTTGTTGAGATCGACAACTCCCAAAGGCTCTACGTAAACCGACGCGCCACTGCGTGAACTATCATGAACAATTCCATCCAGGAGACTTTTGAATTCAGGTCTGAGTAAAATTACGTATCTATCGTTTCTGAGCGTAACGTAATCTTCCTGGACAACTCGGGTTAAATCTCGGTCGTGAACCGTTTTCTCAAGTCTTTTGATGATCCTGGAGCGGATCAATCTGGTTTCCTCACTGATTCTGATAAGTTCCGGACTGGCTGTAGGCTTTACTTCTCCGTTCTCGTCAAATACCCTGTCAATGGCCTTCCGAAAAGAGCCCAGTTCAAAAAGACCTGCTCCCAGGAATTTGAGCCTGTAGAACCTGTCCTCAATTCTGTAGAGACGTTTTTTGATAGAATCACTGTTTTCCGAAAAATCCTTGACAGCAAGAAGTTCCTCCACTTCCAGTAAGGTGGAGGGTATTTCCAGATTGTCGAATAGCCCCTCAAGGTTGATCAGGCCCCAGAAACCCAGGCGTTCATGAATCATGATAAATTCAAAAAACTGAGCTACAAGTTCCAGATCGGACTGAATATGAGATATATCCGTAGAGGGATCGGTATCTAGAATGTTAGCCTTACCAGGAAGCGTTTGAGCGTGAAGCGCAAGCTCCTCCAGAACACTGGGCAATTCCAGGGCCAGGTGACTTGCCTCAATTACATCGTTAATGACGGAGGCTGTATCAAACGAATTGTTGCGATGGACCACGTTTCTCACTCTTCGAAATTTGAAGCGTACATACGAATCGACACTGCGAAAGCCTTATTTCATGGAAATAAACCACGAAAAAGACCCTTGGAAGGCTCCCAAAATATGTCGCAAAAAAAAGCTGAAATTTAAATACGGACAGGTATCCCTTGAGACTCCAGATACTTTTTTAGCTCCCGTATTGGGATCTCCCTGTAGTGAAAAATGGAAGCGGCAAGTACGGCGTCTGCTTTGCCGAGGGTTATGGCGTCCCTCAGGTGTTCGGCAGTTCCCGCCCCACCAGATGCTATGACTGGAATACCGACCGAATCTGCGACCGCCCTGGTCATTGGGATGTCATATCCATCCTTGGTTCCATCGGCATCCATGCTGGTGAGTAAAATTTCTCCCGCCCCAAGTCCTTCTACGGTTCTGGCCCAATCGAGACAGTCAATGCCCGTCATGGTGCGTCCGCCGTGAATGGATATCTCAAAACCTGAAGGAGTGTTCCCCGTCTTTTTGGCGTCAATGGCTACGACGATGCATTGCGATCCGAACATCAAAGAGGATTCTTCGATAATGGAGGGAGTTTTTACCGCCGCCGTATTTAACGAAACCTTGTCAGCGCCGGCGTTCAACAAATTTCTGATGTCAGTAGTTGTCCTGACTCCGCCCCCAACCGTTAAAGGCATAAATACCTGTTCAGCAGTTCTGGCAACAACATCAAGAATAATGTTGCGCTTATCGCTGGAAGCGGTGATGTCCAGGAATACCAGTTCGTCCGCTCCTTCATCATCATAATATTTGGCATTGTCCACAGGGTCTCCGGCATCTTTCAGGTTGACAAAGTTAACCCCTTTGACAACCCGTCCGTAATTAACATCAAGACACGGAATAATACGTTTAGCCAGCATTCCTTACCTCTGCGACTCGAATTGCCTCCTGAGGATCAATGGTTCCTTCATAAAGCGCTCGTCCGATTATGATGCCTGAGACTCCATCAATCTCAAGATCCAATGCCCTTTTTACGTCATCTATCGTTGTAACGCCACCGGACAGGATTACCGGGGTCCGGACGGATTGTGCGAAGTCTCTGGTGGCCGAAAAATTGGGACCCTTCATCATGCCATCTCTTTCAATATCCGTATAAATGAATGATGCCGGTTTGTACAAATCGAATTTTTTGGCCAATTCTATGGCGTCTACCCCGGCAGTCTGAGTCCATCCCTCAACCGCCACCACTCCCTTTACAGCATCTATACCTATCGCCACCTTGCCAGGAAATTCGGAGAGAAAGGAAAGCGCCAATTCCGGAAACCTGGCCGCAACTGTTCCTACTATTACCACACTCACTCCGCTATCAATATAATGGCCGACTGTCTGCGCGTTACGGACACCACCCCCAAGTTGAACCGGAAGTTTTACCGATGCGACGATGCGCCTGATGATGGGGAGATTGACAGGAGAGCCGTCAACCGATCCATCCAGATCAACCACATGCAGTCTGGATGCGCCGGTTTGTTCCCATATTTTCGCCTGTGCAACCGGATCATCATTGAATATGGTTGATGAATCCATCTTTCCCTGTCTCAGACGAACACATTTACCTTCTTTTAAGTCTATTGCCGGAATTATGATCATTTTGGTTTTTCTGGAGATATGTAATAAAAAAGCCCCCAATCGGGGGCTCTTTTATTTTATCGTCTGACCTTCGATTATTCGACAGGCAGGTAATATACGAATGGGGGCCAAGGCACGATGAACTTCCACATTGGGACCGCCACTGGAATGGGGGGCGGCATGCAGCTCGGGGGAGCGCAAACTGGCATCTGTGGAGCAGGATACTGCATTTTGACTTGGATTGAAGTTGTCAGCTTCTGGGGCTTAGCCGGAGCTTTCACCACTTTCGGCATTGGTGGGGCAGGGAGACAACCCTGAACACCACAAGCAGGAGCGGAAGCCGGCATTACCATTGGCTCGGGGGCTGGAACTGCGCCCGCAAGCGTCCCGGCCCATACCATACCCGCCGCTGCTACGGCGACTACGATGAAACCGAGAATTGCTAACTTTTTGACCATACCCTTAATCCTCCTTTCCAAAACTCATTATATCTGAGGAAATCTAAATTCTTCTTAACCTACTAGGCAAAAATTACTTCTTAACCTTGGTTGGCATAGGGGGCGGCGGAGCCATAGGAATGGGACCGCAAACCGGTTTCTGTTTGATGTAGTTGGCTTTCACATACACGCAGCGTGGGACCTTGTGGGTCTTGCAGCATGGATCGGCAACTGTATCAAAATGCTCGTTCTTGATGTCTGTTACAGGCACCAGCCACTCATAGCGGCCAGGGGCCCAAGCAGTAGGATAGCTCTGTGGATTTGAAAAGAAAGCCAATGGTGTGCGTGGCCAAGCTACGCCCGCCAGGTAAGGAGCCACTACTCTGACCTTTCTCAGCTGAGCAGGTATCGGAGTGATCACCTCAGTAACCTGGGAATACTTTGTGGCTGCGGGCCCACAAACTGGGGGCAGACATGGTGGCGGCGGCATATAAGCAGCTCCTCCACCGGGGCCTCCGGCATGGGATAGCATTACGCTAGCGCCGCACAAGGCTAGAACCAAAAGGCTCAGAAGAAACAAACGTTTAACCATACCCTCAATCCTCCTTTCAACAGTTCCTCTCGAACACCGTTCGAGAGACCCGTAAAAACATTCCCGGATAGAAATCCGATTATATTCCGGAATGTATTTTTGGTATCAAACTAACTGCTAAATGTCAAGCTATTTTTCAGCCTGCATTTAGCCCACTAATAAGGTTTTTCCAACGGCTTGATTTTACTCGGAGCCAAAATCAAGCCGAAAAAAACGTTGTTTATCAGTACGGTCATTTAAAGGTTTATTGACGTTATCGAGTTCTAACAAAGTATGTGTAGATAGTCAAGGTTTTTTTTCTACAGGTAATATTGGGCTCCGTCTTGTCGGAAGGCCCGCATTCGAGGGCTGTGGAAAATTTAAGAGTGGTTTCTGTTTTATGATGTTGAAGTGGCGCTAGGCGCGGTAGTTTGATCTGGCTTGTTTTGCCGTGGCGTATCCCGGGGAATAAGGAAGCTGAGACTGACCCTTGTTACGGGTCAGTCCTGATTTGACGCTTATATCATTCCGTATCCGCCATCTACGCAGAGTAGCTGGCCGGTTATGTAGTCCGAGTCTCTGGACGCCAGGAACACGAAAGCGGGGCTGATATCGTCAGAGGAACCGAAACGTTTGAGTAATATCCTGTTCATGTAGATATCCTTGAGTTTTTCGTCGGTCCTGATTTTTTCCGTCATGTCGGTCTCTACAATTCCCAGCGAGATGACGTTCGCGCAAACATTGTAACGCGCAAATTCTCGGGCCACACTCTTGGTAAGGCTGAGAATTCCGCCTTTGGCCGCCGAATAGTTGACCTGGCCCACCGTTCCAACGAGACCGGCAACGGAACTGACGTTGATTACCTTGCCGTAATTTTGCTCCTGGAAATGTTTGAAACACGCCTGAATACAGAGGAAAGGAGCCTTAAGATGCGCGTCAACGACGGCGTCCCATTGGTCTTCAGTCATTTTGGCCAACATTGCCGGCCTTGTAAAACCTGCATTGTTCACCAGGATATCCACCCGACCGAAGGTTTCCCCGGCTATTGCGACCATATTTTCAACTTCGGCCTTGTTGGCGACGTCGGCTTTAACCGCAACCGCTTTTCGTCCCATGGCCCTGATTTGTTCCACAGCTTCAAGAGCCGAAGCCTCACTGGACGAATAATTGATAAGGACGTCAGCTCCCTCTTTGGCATAGGCCAAAGCCACGTTTCTACCTACCCCCCTACTACTTCCGGTCACGATAGCCGCTCTTCCCTCAAGTTTCATATTGCCTCCACGATCATGATGTTTGGAAACAGGATAAGGACTCTAACCAACGGGTTAGCGAGCCGTCAACGCTGACGGGCTTTTGCAGAATATCAGAGGGCCTAAAAAAAAAAAAGCCCCGATGGGGACTCGGGGCGTGAAAGGAGGTATGGATATGGGGTCATTTGATTTGGGTAAACCTGAAGTTTTTAGCGGTTGGAGTATGCTGCAAAACTTTAACATTTGTTTCAGGTTTAACTTTCAGGTAACCCCTTACCAATTACGACATGTCTGTGCATGAAAGGTTCCATAATTGAAAAAATTCAGAAAAAAAAGAAAAAGCCGGCCATGCAAACAATCTGATGAGCTTATTTAGCCATTTATGTTATTGAGCGCTCACCAATTTTTCATGGAGTGTATACGACCACCATAAGCGTGGACGCTTTTGAGCTAAGGTTTCTGAGGTGATGTTCAATGCCTGAATTGAAATGGAGATGCCCCCCTTTTTTGATGACGTGAATATTCTCGCCCACCTTTACTTCGACCTTGCCGTCGATCACAAACATGAATTCCTCCCCCTCGTGTTTATAAGCCACCATTTCATGTTCTTTCCCGGGATCAAGCGTGACGAGATAGGCCCAAAGGTGCTTGTCCTCGCCATCAGGGGTAAGGCTCTTATATGAGTAGGCCTTGGTTCTTTTGAGGTGACTTTTTCTTCTGGCTTCTTTCTTTTCATCGGCCAGCAGTTCGGAGGAATCCAGAGACATGGCGCGTGATATCTGAATCAAGGCTCCGACGGCCGGTGAGATTTTGCCCTCTTCAAGCTCCCTGAGGTACTCTGTTTCATATCCTGTTTTTTCTGCCAGCTTTTCAATATCGAGTTTGAGTTTCTCCCTCATTTCCCGAATTTTCTCACCAACGCTCTGGATTTTAGAGGCCTTCTTTGCCATTAGATTCTCCTGCAGAATATAATAGGAATATTTGTTGCCAATGATGTGGAGATCATGATCAACCGGGAATCACGAGTTAATAGGAATCCGGTCTCTTTGCGCCTTTGGTCTTTGTCAACTCTCTGGCGATAACTATTCTTTGAACCTGATTGGTGCCTTCGAATATCTGGGCGACCTTTGCAAACCTCATGTACATTTCCACGGGATATGACTTCATATATCCATATCCTCCAAGTATCTGCACAGCCTCTGTCGTTACCCTCATGGCCGTATCGGTTGCGAATCTTTTCCCCATTGCTGCTTCAATGACGCTTGATTCGCCTGCGTCCATAAGAGAGGCGGCCCTGTACACCAACAGTCTGGATGCTTCAATTTCTGTGGCAAGGTCGGCTACAAGAAATTGCAGGCCTTGAAATGATATTATAGGCTTTCCGAATTGCTGGCGTTTCTGGGCGTAGTTCAGGGCATAGTCCAAGGCCTGCTGGGCGAGTCCGCATGAGCAAGCCCCAATGCTTATCCGGCCTCCGTTGAGCGCGCTCAAGGCCATGTTGAGTCCTTTACCCTCTTCCCCGATCAAATTCTCTTTTGGTATGAAACAGTCCTGAAAATGTAGTTCGGTGGTAGGAGACGCGTTCATTCCCATTTTCGGCTCGTGTGGGCCAAGGCTAAAACCCGGGGTGTCACGCTCAATTATAAACGCGCTGATTCCTTTCTGCTTTTGAGTCTCATCCGTTCTGAGCATTACGGCGTAAAAATCCGCCACCCCTCCGCTGGTAACATAAAGCTTTGTTCCGTTTACGAGATAACCGCCGTCTACCTTGACGGCGGAGGCTGTCAAATTGGCAGCGTCTGAACCGGCATCGGCCTCCGTAAGTGAATAAGCGCCTAATTTCTTGCCCATGGCCATGGGTTTGGCCCACTTGTGACGTTGTTCCTCATTGCCATAGGAGTAAACCAGGTTGGCCACCATGTTGTGGACGCTCACATAGACCGCAGTCGCAAAACAACCTTTTGCAAGCTCTTCAAAAATTACGGCAGCCGTGAGTCTGCCGACTCCGGTTCCACCATATTCCTCTGGAACGTAGAGGCCGGTGAAGTCGAGCTTCCCCATTTTGTCAAAAGTAGACCTGGAAAATGTGGCAGTCTCTTCCCACTCACGAGAGTTTGGCCCCAATTCCTTGTTGGCAAAGTCTCTGGCGGCTTTTCTAATCAGTCTTTGTTCGTCATTGAGTTTAAAATCCATGATTCTCTCCGGAAAACTGGTCCATGAAGATCGAATAGGGCTGGAAGGGATTTCCCCTAATTGGAGACAGACTGGCCACTGAGAAAAACTCTCAAAAAGCCGATCAACAATCACAAAGTTAATGTTATAATAGAGTCAAACAGATGCTCAGTGTAAGAACGCGCTGTCGGTACTATTAATATTAACGAAATATAAATGTAGTCAATCAAAAAACCAAAGAAATCGTCACGAACCCGAAGGAGTTAAAATTGACGGATTTTTACAGGGCATTGAAGGAGCTTGGGAAGGTATTTGGGATTGAAGAATCTTATACTGATAACTGGGGAAGAACTTTTCTCACAAGGCCTGACATTGCCAGGGAGATTCTGGCGCTAAAAGGGGTCAGCCTCAACACGGATCGAATGGCTTTGGACTGTCAGATTCGGGTCATCAGCATTTCCCGGCTTCCCGAAAGTGTAAACTTCATGCTGGATATGGACTGGAACAGTTTTAACCAAAACTGCAAGGCCGGGAAAATAGTCATGCGTGAAGTCAGGGACAGGTTACAGCCTTCGGAGTGGGATCTGGGTAATCCTTCCATCTGTATGTGTGTTGATGAAGAAACGGGACTCACATCCGTTTCGGTTCCAACTCCCGACATAAGTGAAACAGGGCTGTTCAGATTCAGGATAACCTTCGAGATCAATACAGAAATCAACAAGATTGAATTGGCGCTTCTGGTTTGCCCGGAGTCCGCATACTTGCCGGAAAGCATAATAAACAGGCAAAGAATAGCCGGAGTGGGAACGGCGGTTTACGGCCTGAAATCATCACGGAACTGGGGCATTGGCGACTTCACCGATCTCTTGAATTTTACCGATTGGGCACGCTCGGAATTGGGAGCGCATGTCGTGGGTATCAACCCCCTTCATGACATTTTTAATAAAAGTCCGTTCAATAGTAGTCCGTATATGCCGTCAAGCCGGCTCTACAGAAACCACGTATATCTTGATGTAACCAATGTGTGTGGTTACCGGGATTCGGATAAAGCCCAAAGATTCGTAAACTCGATTGAGACTCAGGCATTACTGAAACGGCTTCGAAAAGAAGAACATGTCAATTACGAGGAAGTCTCCCGAATAAAAACGAGAGTTTTAAGGATGATTTTCGAGTCTTTTTGCGCCGAGCACAAGGACAGGCCGGAGAAAAGCCCGGAATGGGGGGATTTTCAGAAGTATGTGTCTGGGGAGGGAATTTTCCTGGAACGATATGCTACGTTTTGCGCTCTTCGGGACTGGCTGGGAAGCCAGGATTCCAGATTTCAGGCATGGCGGGACTGGCCTGCGGGATACCAAAACCCAGAGTCTGACGAGGTCAAGCACTTTGTTCAGACATACAATGACGAGATTTACTTCTGGATGTTCATTCAGTGGCAAATAGACGCTCAATTGCGACAAGTCCAGAATCACGCGCGTGAAATCGGTATGATAATAGGTTTGTACCATGACCAGGCTTTGGCAGTCGATTCAAACGGAGCCGATTTTTGGGCCTGGAGGGAATATTTTACTGAGGGTTTCTCAGTTGGAGCGCCACCGGACTCATTTGCCCCCGACGGTCAGGACTGGGGCTTCTGTCCTCCGGACTCCTGGAAGATCAGAAAGTCTTTTTATACGCCCTTCAGAAAAATTCTACGTGCAAATCTTAAATATGGCGGGGCTCTTAGAATAGACCATGTGATGCAACTCCACCACCTGTTCTGGATTCCCCGGGGAGGCGCAGCGTCGGAGGGGACTTATGTCAAGGACTATGAGGCAGACCTGCTGAATGTGCTGGCGCTGGAGAGCGTAGCCGCCAATAATGTCATCATCGGCGAAGACCTTGGGACGGTCCCTCATAATTTCCGTGAAAGACTCATTGAAAAAGGTCTCCTGTCATACAGACTGTTCTATTTTGAGAGAGATTCCTGGGGCAACTTGCTGCCGTATCACCAGTATCCGGATCGTGCGCTGGTGTCACTTTCCACCCATGATTTGCCCACTCTAGCCGGATTCTGGGCAAGCCTGGACCTGGAAAAACGCTTGGAGATCGGCCGTATAAAATCGGAAGACGAGATTGAATTCAGGCAAGAGAGAACCAACCACAAAGCCAAAATAATCGAACGGTTGGTCTCAGATGGCGTGTTGCCGGCTCATACCGCGCATCAGGCATGGATAGAGACATTCCCCACTGATGACCTGCATTCGGCTGCTCTATCGTTTGTTTTCAAAACACCAAGCGCCATAGCGTTAATAAACCAGGAGGACATATTTTTGGACAGCCGGCAACAGAACTTGCCCGGCACTACATGGGAAAATCCAAATTGGGTAACCAAGAATCTTTTTTCCATCGAAGAATTGACCGAAAACACGTTTGCCGCTCAAATGGCGGCAAAGTTCAAGAAGCTGGTGATCGAGAGCGGTAGACAAATATAAAATCTTGTCACAAATCAGTCTTTTGTTTTTCTACCGGCAACCATCACCCTCTTAGCGCTCAAGTTGCTACGGTTTTCTGTCCAGACAGCGCTGATCAGCTTCAGGTCTGCCCGCCACCTGTCTATCTTTCTTATGGCTTCAGCCTCCCATGGTAACCATGTGGATCTTTTTCTGATCCTGACTGAAGCCTCCAGTTCCACCGGAACCGGCGGCTCTGGGCTCTGGTCGAAATTCTCCCCGTATTCATCCTCATCCTCGCAATAAGCAAGGTAATCATTGATCAATTTTATTTGACGCCTGTTAAGCTTGCCGCGGAGTGAACTCAGCCGCTTCTCCAGAAAATCGTCGAAACATTTGCCTACAGCCTGGTTTTTCTCTTTGCAGCTTATAAGTTCGTTCAAGAATCGGTAATTCTCCCGAAACTCACCGGGAATTGACGACAGGTCTATATCCTGGATGGATTTATCCACACTCATGGTTGCTCCCTAACATACCAAAATACAATAAATCAAAAGCGATTCGAAATCGGCCGACAGGACATCGGCCTAGATAGGACGGCTATCACGCGACTTTTATTTTGTCAAGCTATGGTTAAAATATTTATTTCATCTTATCATTATCATTGCGGTAACTGGATTAGTCTGTTGTGGGCTGGTTATCTCGATAAAGTTCCTTATGTTTTTTGATTACTTCTGGGTCAATGTGAATGTTGTCTTTATGTTTTTCTCTAAACTTCTCTAGATTTCTTCGCTCTTGGTAGGAAAATACCGTAGTCTCAATCCAGCCAACTACGCGCTCACCGTAAGGGAGTTCGCGCACAAAGGCTACTCCACTCATCACCGTGGTTTGATTGACCCTTTGTCCGTGGATGAAGCATCCGATGAGCACACCCAACCCCGCCAGAGCGGTGAAGTAAAAAACCAGAAGCATTTTCTTGAACATAATTGACCTCTTGATCTCAGAATTTGCAATATATGATGACTATGCACGAAATCAACCAAAGTGTGACACATGTCAAAAGAGGTGGGTCGGTCAGAAGCAGCGCAGTGGGGGATCCGCCGTCTTCTTTATGGTAGATGAGAAACATGTATCGAAAAATTCCATAGGTTACGAAAGGTATCGTCAGCATCATGCTTTCAGATTGATGACCGCCTGTAAGCTGACTTTTGACGGAATAGAGACAATAAAAAATGAAAGTGGAGGTAGTGACGACCTGCAGGAGTTGATCCAGCAAAGTGACCGAATAGTTCTCGAGCACAGGTCTGTGACAGGCAGCGTCGTACGACAGAATAACCACCTCGTGTCTACGTTTCCCGAGGGCCAGAAAAATGGATATGGAAAAAGTGCATAACACCAACCAGCTTGACATGCCTACCATCAGTACGGATGATCCGGCTAGCACTCGAAGGAGAAAGCCGGCCGATATTGCCAAGACGTCAATTATTACGAAATCCTTGAGTCTCCATGAGTAGATGACATGCAGAGCCACGTAAAAGCCCAGCGCTATCATGCCCATGGATGGCGCATGAGCGGCCAGCCCTGCGCCAAACATGAGGCAGACAAGCACTGCAGCCAGAATCAACGCATAAGCAGGCTCAATGGCTCCGCTGGCCAGCGGTCGGTTTTTTTTGAGAGGATGAATTCTGTCCTGGTCCATATCCATAAAGTCATTGATTATATATACAGCCGAGGAGCCAAAACAAAAAGCCAGCATCATCCACAAAGTCGGCTCCACATCCTGCCAGACAAAAAGTCTTCCACTGAATACGAGAGGCATGAAGACAAAACCGTTCTTGACCCACTGAGTCGGGCGCGTCAGTTTGATTAGCATCAATAATTTGTTCATTAAGTGTTTCTCTCGCGTGGTTATCGGCCAAATTGAGTCCACCTCAAGGGGCTGAACCACCAAGGCAGATACCACAGATGGACTTTCCTGTAAATCTGGTGTTTTGCGGATCGCAAACGATCAGGCTCTGGCCGACGAGCATGACTCTCTGGACGCACAAGACTGAAGTTACAAATCAAAGTGGCAGATTGAGCAGTTCTCAAGAGGCTTCAGATTGAAAGAAAATCGAACAAGGCTTGAAGTGCGTTGAGAAAAATGTTTATTGATGGAAAACTCGTTCGTTTATAATAAAAATCTGTGGATCAGCCTAGGCAACGGACTCAATTAAGGCTCGGAGCAGCCGGAGTGTTTCCTGGGGGAACAGTGATGAAACCAAAAGTGGTATTCGAGTCTGCGATTAATGATACTAAATACAAAGGAGCGCATCATGAGTGGCATTGATCTATGCAAGTCTTTGATACAGACGGCGGACACAAAAATAGTGATGCTGGTTTTAGACGGTTTGGGTGGTTTACCTAGGGAACCCGGTGGACTGACCGAGCTTGAGACGGCTGTCACTCCTAATATGGACCGGCTTTCCATCGAGGGCTCGATAGGCCTGATGAATACAGTGGACGTTGGGATCACTCCGGGAAGCGGTCCCGGACACCTGGGACTGTTTGGCTACGATCCCCTGAAATATCTCATAGGACGCGGAGTCCTGGAAGCTGTTGGAATAGGTATTGAATTGACCGATCTGGATGTAGCCGCCCGAGGCAACTTTTGCACGGTTGATGAATCCGGTGTGATTACAGACAGAAGGGCAGGCCGGATATCTACTGAAGAATGCGCAAGAATGGTAAGTCTGATTGATGATATAACAGTGGATGGCGTAGAGATAGTTGTGAAACCGGTTAAGGATTACAGGTTTGTGCTTCTGTTGCGTGGCCCGGGTCTATCCCCGGCATTAAACGAGACGGATCCTCAGAAGACAGGCCTGAAACCGATGAAGCTGAGACCTCAGGACGGATCCGCCGAATCCAGGGCCACGGCGGATATAGTCAACAAGTGGGTGGATAAAGTTGCCGAGCGCATAAAGGGTGAACATCCGGCAAATATGGTTACGCTCAGAGGTTGGTCGCGGGAGCCGGGATTACCGGGATTCTCTGAGGTGTTTGGTCTTAAAGCGGCCGCTCTGGCCGTTTATCCGATGTATAAAGGCCTGGCCAGCCTGGTGGGCATGTCGCTGCTTCAGGGGTTGTCAGACCTGGACGATCAGATAGAAGCGCTAAAATCAAACTGGGATTCTTTCGATTTCTTCTTTGTGCATTACAAATATACTGATAGCAAGGGTGAGGACGGAAATTTCGATGCAAAGGTGTCCGAGATAGAAAAAGTCGATGAAGCCATTCCACGCATACTGGAACTTAAGCCGGACGTGTTAGTGATCACAGGTGATCATTCAACACCTGCGGTTCTTAAATCCCACAGTTGGCATCCCATACCTCTGATTCTGTGGGCGCCGGGAAAAACCAGGTCCAACCTTAATGTCACAGGTTTTGGTGAAACTCAGTGTCTCAACGGGTCGCTCGGGCAGTTCAACGCGTCAGCTCTGATGAGGCTTGTGACGGCCTGCGCCATGCGTCAAAACAAATACGGAGCATAGCCGCATAGCGGCTGTGAACGGAAGAGCGCGTCAAGCATGTCCAAATCCGATGTTCATCCGGTCCACACTTTTGAGCCTTGGCAAGTGTGGCCCGGATCCTATGATAATCCAATCGCCGGTGGATCTTATCCGTTGGCCCCTTCATGCCTGCCCATACTGGAAAAATCGACTCCAGTCACATCCATGGGATCATGTTTTGCCAGGGAAATAAAAAATGTGCTGCTGAGGCACGGCTTCAATTACATAAACGAAGAGCCTGATCATCCCGCTTCAAAACACGCCGGAGCCGCGTGGGAGAGATCTTACAACACGTTTTCCATGAGGCAGATTTTTGAATATACTTTTGATCATTTCAGTCCACAGGCCAGATGGTGGAGGTCTCCTGTTTCCGACAAGATTCAAGACCCTTTTCGGAGAATAATACTTTATGATTCATTAACGGAGGCCGAGAGCGATTTTTCTCATCACGTGGAGTGTTCGAGGCGCGCTCTCACGAAAGCCAGGGTAATCATCATAACACTGGGCCTGACCGAAATATGGGAGAGCAAGTCGGATGGGTCGGTGATTTGTCTTCCTTCGGGACCCTATGTAAATGAGGGGGGGGACATGAGCGACTACAGGTTCAGGGTTTCTCGATTTGATGAGAATCTCGCCAACCTGGAGAGAATTTATTCTCTTTTGTTCCGATTCAACCCTGGCGCGGATCTCATAGTAACCGTTTCACCCGTGCATTTGTGGGCCACTTTCAGAGACGATCTCGATGTAATAAGCGCAAGCTGCAATTCAAAATCAACATTGAGAGCGGTAGCCGATGAGTTTGTGGCTCGACATGAAAAAGTCCACTACTTTCCGGCATATGAGATGGCAACGATTTACCGTCCCATGATGGGGCAGTCCATTTTTAGCGATGGTAGGGAAAATTTTCACGTCAACCATGAAGTTGTTGATTTTATTATGAATCAGTTTTTCAGAGTAGTTACCCCCCAGAGCGATCAGTTCATTCTTCCAGAATAAAAGTCTATCTGATCTATGGCGCAAGCTCTTTGGCCGTACTAATTTATTGTGGAAAGTCGATATTCCGGAGATCGTCCGATGTCATGCCACACTTTATTGAAGACCTTTATTGTCGCAGTTGATGAGGCAGTTAAAAAAGCCGTCAGTGTGATACTTCCCATCGCCAGGGATACTCTCAGGCGGGATGGCTCACACTCTCCCACTGCCGTTTTGCATACAATGAACGGCGCCATTCCGGTGCTAATGACGTTTCAGGACACGACACAGAGAAGAGAGCAGGTTGAGCAGGTCAAGATAATGGCATTGCAAGAGAATGCTTATGCGGTGAGCGCCATCACCTGCGCAAAGGTTGTGGATCATCGCTCGAATGCATTCGAGGAAACCCTGGTAATAGCGACCGCAGTCAGGGGAATGAGCCCATACATAGTTACACAGAATTTTTTCAGGGATTCCTCGGGGGGAATTAAAGATTTCAGTGATCCTGTCGAGGGAGAAGACGCATGGGTTTTGGGACAGATGCTAATTTTTCCGGAATGGGATATGAACAGTTGAATCGGACAAGGAAGTATGGATACTGAGAAAGTGACAGGACTCTTTTTCTGATCCAACAACATTTCCGAGCTTGGAATCGCGGTTACCACGAGACGCATCTGGGAGCAATTTACCTTCACGGGTCTACTCAATATGTTGTGACCGCTTTTGATCAGGAAAAGAGAAATGTGTTTGTCGAGCCGGTAAACTACAACTATTACACCAAGACACTTTCTGAAAAGACAACGAGCATGCTGGGCTCTCCGATCAGGTCCAGGGATTTCGATGGCTTTTCGGTTCGCGAGGCAAGACTGAAGGTAACAGAGCATATCAATGGATATGAAAAACGTCGCACGTCCGGACAGGAGCTTATTGCAACCGAACCTCTGGATTTGCAACCCGACTCCTTTGGAAAAGTTGGCATTTGGATAGAAATTTCTGATAATATAAAGAAAAAAGTCGAAAAATCTTCATTACATTTCATGGGGGGAATTCACGCTTT
>CAZGVM010000021.1:0-7290 GCA_964528855.1 uncultured Desulfomonile sp.
AGAAAAATTCTGGAAAAGGAAGGGCACAGTGTGACGTGGGCCAAAAATGGAAAGATGGTCCTGGAGCTGCTGGCGTCCGAGTATTTTGATCTGATTTTGATGGATGTATCGATGCCTGAAATAGACGGCTTTGAGGCTACCCGTCGAATTCGAGACATGGAAAACGAGTTCGGCGGTCACATACCCATAATTGCCATGACAGCGCATGCCATGAAAGATGACAGAGAGAAATGCCTGACCGTTGGTATGGACTCATATGTGTCCAAGCCGGTCAACATAACGGAGCTTTTTCAGGTGATTAACTCATTCATGCCAGATGCCGCAAAGAGCTCAACGGAATCTGTTGACTGAACATTGTGCAGTATCCAGATTTACTTGAAGAATCCATCGGGAGTTTTCATGTAAAGAATGCCGTACTTGTTTTTGATTTGCTCGTCCAGTTCGTGGGCGCTCTTAAGATCAAGCGGCAGTCTCATGTTTCCGGCCAGTTCCAGCAGTACCCTCTTTTCTCCATTACGTCTCTTTTCATCGAGCAAGGTGTGCAGGCGCTCAATGTTAAGAATTTCCTGATCTCCTGCTTTCAGAACCCGATTGAGGAATCCTGATGTCTCCGTTAAACCGTATTCGGGAAATATTTCAGATATGATGACAATTTTTTCTCGAGGCTTTTTAGGGAAATCGTTCTGATACTTGTATTGGAAGGATTCCCCTGATTTGCCCATATTCTCGATGCAGTTTGTTGTAAGTTCGACGAATCCAAGTCCCCCCATGATGAAATAATTTGCGGTGGTGAAGATTTTTGGAACCAGTTTGGGTAATCCTGGAGTTACGGGCCCACTCAATTCAATAGTTCTTGAATCCCTGATAACCTTGATTGTCAGCGGATCACCCACTTTCTTACGATTAAGAATCTCTGAAAAGTAGACCCTTTGTCCTAGCGGTTCGAAGTATATGTCCCCGTAACTGTCAATCGAACGTCCCTCAATTTCCGTGATGATGTCATCCTTGCGGATTCCAAATTTGTAAGGCCCTCCTTCGGGTATGATGAAATCGACCAGAATACCTCCCTGATCAGCATTTAATCCAAAATACTCTTTTAAACGGGGAAACATGAACTGAACCATGTAACGCCAATGTGGAATGGCTCCCTCGTCTGAGAGAGTTGGTAGCAGATTTTTTACTATGTTTATGGGAATGAAGTAGTTGATACGATCACCGATCTTCATCCCCTGAAAAGATATTCCTACTACTTTTCCGTCTTTTAAGACCGGCCCGCCTGAGTTGCCCTGATTTTGCTGCAAAGAAGCCTGGACCATGAGCCACAATTCCTGAGAGTAAGCATATCGGCTTACCTCAATCCGACTTATCTCGCCCGCTTCAGATTTGCTGATTCTCTCTCCTCCCAAGGGATATCCCCAGCCCAGGACCTTGTCTCCAACCCGTAACTGATCACTGTCGCCCAGTTCAAGCGGAATGACTTCCCCATTCCTCTCTTCATAAGATTTGAATTCGTTGGGGTCCATTTCAAGAACAGCAAAATCAGCAGAGTTGCATATTCCTACAAGTTTTGCCTCATAGCGCCGTTTCTCTTTTCCATTTGATATCTGAACGCTTTCAGACATTGACACGGTGTGGGCGTTAGTGAGGATAAGCCCCTTGCGATTTGGGAAATTCCTTTCATCCCTGAAAAAGAAACCACTTCCTTTTACCTGGGAGAAATCTGGAGATTTCCATGGCTTATGGTAGTAGGGTGACTTTTTCACCGAGAACACCCTGAGAACCTTGCTCTCTATTGAATCATTGTCCGTATCTGCGCTCCAGCAAGGCAAGGGCATGAGTGTGATTGTGACACACGTCACGAAAATAAAGCTCATCAACCTCAGACATGAAACCGAAACAGACATTTTTTACATCCGGAAACGAATTTATTTGCGGGGCATTATATCACAACAGGCATTAGATGATGATGGGAGAGGATAATGTAATGATGATCCGGCTGAGTAACGACTTCTCTACATGCTTTTGGCTGCCCAACGATATATCTTTTCCGCCGCCTTGAAATGCTGAGCAGTGTTGAGGACGACGACCAGGTGCTCTTTTTCTTCATTTTTGAACAGAGCGACTATGCACTTGCCGGCCATGTTCGTAAAACCGGTTTTGGCGCCGGCGACAGGGAGGTTTCTATCCAGAAGCCTATCATTGGAAAAGAGAGGATAATCTTTCGACTTCTCGTTCAAAGTGCTCATCGTGTATTTTTTCATACTCGATATCTGGGCGATGAGGGGGTATTTGAAGGCGTGATCCGCTATCAGGGCTACATCCTGGGCTGTTGAAATGTTTGGTTTCTTGGCCGGCAATTCTCTTCCATCTTTTCGACCCAGGATAAACTTGTGATCGAGGCCGCTCGGAGTGTATATTTTTACACTTGAGGCCCCCAGTTCCGAGGCCTTTAGATTCATGGCCTGGATAAAACCGGCCCTTCCTCCTTTGGGATAGGCTCTGGCCAGAGCTTCCGCACAATCATTACCAGATTCTATCAGCATACCGTGAATCAGATCATACACCGAAAAAATCTCCCCTGGTCGTATGCCTACCGTATGTTTTTCTACCTCACGAATATCATGCGGAACCACAACCCGGGATTTAAGTTCCATACCATCAATGACGATCATGGCAGTGAGCAGCTTGGTTATCGAGGCTATCGGGAGAGGCGCTCCATCGTTTTCGGCAAGGATTACCCTGTTTGAAGACCTGTCAACGCACAAAAGGGCTTTAGCCTTAATTTTCAGATTGTTGGCCGAAACCTTGGACAATACCGGGGACCATTTTGCTTTCGCTATTCTGGGTGGCTGGGGGCGGTTTTTCAAGCTGTTAAGTGATGCTGGTTTTAACTCCGGGTTAATGTTTCGTCTCAGGGAGGACAGTTCAACGATCTCGGGGATTACGGGCTGCGACACCGGGTTCAATCTTAATTTTTGTGGAGATTGCGCAGTGTTGTGATGTGGGCTACCGGTTACCGCTCCGACCGTTTCTCTCATCATATTGTCAGAATGGGCCGGTTCAAACGCGTGCGCAAAATGAGAAAAGGCTACGCTAAAGGTTAATGCCACGATTAAAAGTCTTGGTCGGACCGCTTTCAAGTTTGCAAACCCTCTTCAGGACCCAAAAACTAAAGCCGGAGTAACAGGCTCACAATAATGATTCTAATAAGAGTGTTCTGAATAGTCAAGAAAAACGACTTTAGCCTAATTTTATAACACCTTGAACCAACAGGTATAAAGCCTATTGGGACGTTCCGTTGCCAAGCATCTGGCAGGCTCCCCTAAAACAATCAGGCGATGGATAAAAGTCTTTCTCTATCATAGCGTAAGCGCTGTGGTTATGTATAGATTCAAAGTTTTCAGCCTCAATCCTGTACCACGGAAAATTGTTTTTTTCCCTTAATCGTGACAGCGCAGACCTGACCACGTCTTCAACAAACATGGGATTGTCAAAGGCCTTTTCAGTGACATATTTCTCGTCAGGCCGCTTCAGCAGTGAGTAAATTTCTGAACTCACAGATGATTCCACTATTTCTATTATCTCCTCGATCCAGAAGAATTTGTTGAAGCGTAACTGCACGCGAACGAGCCCACGCTGATTGTGCGCTCCGTACTCGGAAATTTCCTTGGAGCAGGGGCAAACGGTTGTAACAGGAACTTCAACCCCGACAATCAAATCAAAGCTGTCGGCCAAAGATCCCCTCATAAAACAGGTATAGGACATCAATCCAGGAGTGGCCGTTACCGGGGCGGCTTTTTCCACAAAATACGGGAACTCGACGTTCATGTGAGCGCTTCTCGCGTGCAGACGGGTCTTTATTCGTTCAAGCACCTCCTGGAATTTCTGCATGGAAATTTCACCTCTGTACTCATTGAGCACCTCGATGAAACGACTCATATGAGTTCCCTTGAAATCATGCGGCAGATTGACGAACAAATCAAAAATCCCTACGGTGTGCTGTAAACCCTTGGCTCTGTCCCTCACGCTAATCGGGTATCGCAGGCCTTTTACACCTACCTTGTCTATAGGAATGTTTCGCTCGTCAGGAAGGCTCTGGATGTCTGGTATGGTATTGATGTCCAACTCTAACTCCTCGGAACTTTTTAACAGGATCAATTCTGGCTCTGACTGGTCAACTCTTTATAAACGAAGCTCTTGATGTATCAGATTCCCAGACTGAAACGCTGTGTAACATGTCGGCGCATGCAGGTATAATTATCTGTAATTCACGGAATATTTGCGCTGCTATATTCTCAGCCGACGGTTCAATGACGTCGAAAGGAGCGATATCGTTGAGGTAAGCGTGATCGAACTTTTCCATGATCTTGTTGGCAGCCTTTTTGATGTCTCCAAAGTCAATGACCATACCACCTGGACCGGGGAGTTCAGAGCGCGCAATGACATGAACCCTGTAATTATGCCCATGTAGATGTTCGCATTTCCCTTTGTATTCTCTCAGGCGGTGGGCCGCTGAAAAGCCTGTTATTATTTCAACTTCATACATTGTGTCGTCCTTAAAGGCTGGTGATGTAAAGTGTTAATAAACAACATTAAAAAATAGATTAAACCCGTGGAATGTGTCAATGAAAATTTAGAAATAGATTGACAACGCTCCATGCTGGGACTATATCATCTTTCAACTCCCCGGAGGACCTGCCTAACCACTAGGTTCCTTTCGGGAAACCGTTTTCAGGAGTTTTTTATGACGGCTTTCCGACATGGAATCGTAATCATGTTAGCACAACTTTGCTTATTTTTACTCGTACACCCCGAAAATTCGTTCGGTCAGAGTTCGCATTTTGGTTCTGCGGCCAATTCTGTTTCTTCCAAAAGCGGAGCAGGTTTTGCCAATGAACTGAAAGAGGTCGCCTCCGATTCTTCATCCCGTGGCCGCATAGGATTGACGCCCGTCCCTTACAAGCCTGAACCAGCGAACCATAAAGATGAACCGACAGGGGCAATAAGATCACTATATCCTGATGTTAGGGACCTGATCAAAAAGGTGAACCGATCCGTGGTTTCCATAAGGATGCTGGACGGTGGGTCTTCCTGGTCGTTTGGGAACCTGGGGCTGAACTCGGATTCAAACAGTAAAGCCACAGGATATGGCTCGGGCTTCATAATTTCTTCAACGGGTCATATTATCACGAATGAACATGTGTTACGCAATGGTACCCAGATTGAGGTTGAGCTTCTTTCCGGGGCGAAATATATCGCGAGAACTCTTTTCAAGGACCCCAAGAACGACATAGCGCTTCTAAAGATAGACGCCACCGGTCTCGAGCCGGTGAGAATGGGTAATTCCGACAATGTTGATCTGGGAGAATGGGTCATTGGAATCGGAAACCCTTATGGAATCGGCCAGTCCATAATGATCGGCATAGTGAGCGCGCAGAAAAGAATGATACCAGGCTCAGGCTATCCTCCTTTGATCCAGATAGATGCGGCAATGAACCTGGGAAATTCGGGTGGACCGCTGTTCAACATGCAAGGTGAGGTCATAGGTATCAACACTATCCTTTTGTGGAAAAGCCAGGGCATAGGTTTTGCCACTCCGATAAACACAGCAAGGGACTTCCTTGAACGTAAGAACCATCCACCTCTGAAAGCGGCTTCGGCGACGAATACAGGCGCGCTTGGTCCAGAACCGGATCACCCACGATCTTTGTCGGAAGCCTTTAACCCTTTAGACCCGCCATGGAAATCAAAAAGGTAGTTTTGTTGAATGAACCCATCGAAGATAGGTAGCCAGGGATGAAAGAAAAAAAAGAATCCGGCAAGACATCCAAGTTAAAAGAAAGACTGATGATGGAGAAGTCCAGGGTTTGGGACTGCATCTCCGAACAGGATAAACACGCTGTCATAGATTACGCCGAAGGCTACAAGGAATTCCTGAATACGGCAAGAACAGAGAGAAAGTGTGTCTCCGCGTTTCTGGATATGGCCAGGAAAAACGGCTTCAAGGACATCTTTCAGGCAGACCAGTCAGATTCCAAAGTTTATTTCAATTCTCGTGGAAAGTTGTTTGCGCTTGCTATAACAGGCACGAAGCCTCTTACTGAAGGAGCGAGGATAGTCACTTCTCACATTGACAGTCCAAGGCTTGATTTGAAACCAAATCCACTTTACGAGGAGCTTGGCCTGGCACTGTTAAAGACCCACTATTACGGCGGTATAAAGAAATATCAGTGGGTGGCAAGATCATTGGCCATGGTCGGAACAATAGTCCGTCATGACGGGGAGGTAGTGGAGATAGAAATCGGCATTGATCCGAAAGATCCGGTAATAACAATTCCAGACCTTCTTCCTCATCTGTCCCGTAAGCAAATGGAACAAAAAGCATCCGAGTTCATCCCTGCCGAAAACCTTAATGTAATAATCGCTGGAACTCCGTATGAAGACAAGGATGCCTCAGAGCGGGTCAAGCTGGCGGTCCTGGATTTGCTGAACCAAAAATACGGGATAACTGAAGAGGATTTTGTGAGTTCAGAGATAGAAATAGTCCCGGCGGACGCTGTGAGGGACGCTGGTCTCGACCGATCCATGGTGGCCGGATACGGTCAGGATGACAGGGTATGCGCTTTTACAAGCGTCACAGCGCTACTGCAAACTGAAAAGCCGTTACATACCGCCATCGCTGTATGTTACGACAAGGAAGAAATAGGCTCAGAGGGCAATACGAGCGCCAAATCTTTCGCCCTGGAAACTTTTCTTTACGAATTGCTTGAAAAAACCGGCTTGGAGCCTTCACAAAGGAATATTCGAAAAATATTCACCTCCGGAAAAGCGCTGTCTGGTGACGTGACTGCGGCTGTCGATCCTACCTATTCTGAAATGTACGAGAAAAGAAACAATTCCAGAATCGGCCATGGGATTGGAATAACCAAATATACCGGTAGCGGGGGCAAGTACATGGGCTCGGACGCAAATGCCGAGTATGCTTCATGGGTCAGACGTCTTTTCAATGAGAACCAGGTAGTTTGGCAAACAGCTGGCCTGGGCAAGGTTGACGAGGGAGGCGGAGGAACGGTGGCAAAATATCTGGCAAACGCCGGTATAGACATAATCGACTGCGGGCCTCCAATCCTGGGTATGCACTCTCCATTCGAACTTTGCGCAAAGGATGACATCTGGATGTGTTTTAAGGCATACACGGCATTCCTCTCCAGTTGAAATTGTGACGTGAGCCTATGTTGCCTGGGTGGTGGAACTCGGTGATGGTATTTGATCGTCACGCGAAAACCGGCT
>CAZGVM010000021.1:7390-10204 GCA_964528855.1 uncultured Desulfomonile sp.
GAAGAAGTCTAAAAGGTTGACTTTGTGGCTTTGTTACAATAGTTTCACAGAATACTTCGCCTCGGAGAAAAAATTACCACAGTGCATCTATCCCCTGAAACAATTCTCAGTTTCTTTTGTCTTACGATAGCAAGTTTGGCAATCATCCCGAGATTAAAATCGGGCATTGATGGTGATGAAGAACTTGTGGCCCGATGCAACCGTGGGGATCGCGAGGCGTTTAATGAGCTTGTCCTGAAGTATCAGAAGAAAATTTTTAATGTGGCGTACCGGTTTGTTGGCGATCAGGAAGAGGCAAATGATTTAGCTCAGGAAATTTTTGCAGCGGCCTATCAGAATCTGAAGAAATTCAGGGGCGATTCAAAATTTTCCACCTGGCTTTTTCAAATAGCCACCAACAGAGGCAAGAACCGGTTCAAATATCTTAAGAGGCGAGGTTTTTTTGTTAACAAATCGTCTCATAATCAGGACGATGAAGGTGAGGGTTATCAGAAGGTAATCCCGGATTTTTCTACAAATCCTGAAAACATTCTTTCCAGCAGGCAGGTGCAGAAAGTTGTTCAGGATGCGATTGAGGCGCTGGAACCGGACCATAGGGAAATAGTCATCCTGAGAGATATAGAGGGTTTTTCATACGAAGAAATTGCCCAAATGCTCGATCTGCCGGAAGGAACTACCAAGTCTCGCCTTCATAGGGCCAGAATGGTTATTAAAGAAAAACTGAAGAAGGTCTTGTCATGATGGACTGTGAAAATGTTAGCTCGCTATATGGAAAGATATTTGATGGAGAGGCTGATGAAGCCGATCATAAGGCCCTGGAAGACCACCTGACAGTGTGCAGCGACTGTAAGGACGATTATAACTGGTACAAACTTTCAGTTCAGGCCATTAACAATCTTGAACCCGTATCTCCGCCAATAGACTTCCTTGAACAGCTCAACAAAAGAATCCATCCTGGATCAAAGCTTACCGGTTTAAAATATTTTGTACGAAATCTCCTTGATTCAGTCCCACAGCTTCCTGTTCCTGTGGGGGTAGCCTCATTAGCTCTTATAGCAATCTTTGCGTTCATGGTTTATAATAATGTCCCTATAGACTCAGGTATGGCGATTGCGCCTCTTGCAGGAGCCAAGAGTATTGCTGCCTCGATGGAAAGTACATCACCGGCGAGCAAGGTTGTGCAAAGTTCCGGGGAGACCGCAACAACATCTCCCGGAACTACGGCGCGTTTGCCGATGATGGCGTCCAACCATGCTCCAGCGGCGACTCAAGTCAGTGCAATGCCGGCTTGGCGTTTCCCGACGATAGCCGATGAAATAGGCGGAGATAATCTTACGGTGGAGAGTCCCCGAATTGACCTCGCAGTCGAATCCCTCCGAAACGTCCTCCCCAATATTCAGGGTCAAATAGTAGATGAAAGAATTCGAAACAGTTTTGGGGATGTGATGGTGGGTGTCGTCATACCGAGCAACAGATATGCTGATCTTGCCACGGCTTTAATCAATCATGGCTCTGTAGAAGCCGGTTCCCTTCAGATTGAAGGGAAGGCTTTGGTTCCGTCCAAAACCAATTCGAACCAACTTCATCTCTACATCAGGTTTACCCGATCAACACAGTGATATAAATACGATTACGCTCTATTTGGAAAGGACAGTAAAAATTTGAAGCTCGGGATTGTAGGATTGCCGGGTTGCGGCAAGACTGTTGTCTTCAAGGCCTTGACCGGTGGGGTCGAGGTTTTGGAGCGTAAGGGACGCCAGGAGCCGGGCATAGGTGTCGTAAAAGTTACTGATCACAGACTGGATTTTCTTGCCGATTACCACAAGCCTAAAAAAGTGACCCCGGTTCATGTGGAGTATCTGGATATCTCAGGACTGAGCGGTGATTCCAAACCGGGTCAGTCCCTTGGCGACAAGATTCTCACACACATCAGACCGGTTGAAGCGCTGGTCATAGTTTTGAGATATTTTGACTCACCAGCCATGGATGCGCCTGATCCAGTTCGGGATTACAAACGTATAGAAGATGAAATGATTCTTTCTGACCTGGTTACTGTGGAAAAGCGGCTCGAACGTATAGCCAAAGAAATACAACGAGGAAAGAAAGAGGCTGTTGAAGAGCACGACCTGCTGGAGTCGGCAAAGAAAGTTCTGGACGAAGGCAAACCGTTGCGTCTCTCACCTGAGATCGTTCAGTCTGAAAAAATGAGAGGATTCGCTTTTCTCTCGGCAAAACCCGAGCTTGTTTTGGTAAACGCCGGTGAGGAAAAAACAAAAGATGAAATTGTGGAGATTACCGATAAATTGTCAGGTTTGCCTGTAATTTCCCGTGATGTGATGGTGGATTGGCTTTACGCTGACACAGAAGCCGAAATAGCCAGGCTCTCTCCAGAAGAAGCCGAAGAATTTCTTTCGGAAATGTCCCTGGAGGAAGGGGCAAAGGACCGGATCATACGGAAGTCATTCGATTTACTTAATCTGATTGTATTCCTGACGGCCGGTGAACCCGAAGTAAGGGCGTGGCCCCTGATAAATGGAAAAACGGCTTTGAAAGCCGCGGGAGTCATTCACTCGGATATAGAGCGTGGATTTATACGTGCCGAAGTGGTGGCGTTCAATGATTTCAAACAGTGTGGATCTATGGCAGCCGCTTCAAAGTCAGGTAAAGTGAGACTGGAAGGAAGGGATTACGTCATGCAGGATGGTGACATCGTCTTGTTCAGGTTTAATGTCTAAACGCAATCTCCCAGTTCCTCGGTTCTCCTGGCAGGTTGTCCGAATGTCCCCGCATGACGGTTGGATAGCCATGACTCAA
>CAZGVM010000021.1:10214-27080 GCA_964528855.1 uncultured Desulfomonile sp.
ACATTAGGATCAAGGAGTAGATATTATATATGGATACTTCTGTAAAAAGTCTGGGAGAGCCAAAGATACCGTCGCCTGTTCGCGCTTCGGAGTGGGTTGTTGACAGGGAGCGCGTGCTATTCAGCCTTTCCGTGGACGATCTTGAGAAGGACATGGCGACAGGGAGCACTCCCCTTTCGTTTGTGAAGGCAGGACCGCGGAGCAACATTTACTTTGACGTTAGCAAACTGAAGTGCGCGATCGTAACCTGCGGAGGTCTTTGCCCGGGTCTCAACAACGTCATAAGGTCAATAGTCCTGACACTTTATCATGCCTATGGAGTGCGAAACATTCTCGGAATCCGTTACGGTCTTCAGGGGCTTATTCCAAAATACGGTCACTCAGTCCTTGAACTGAGGCCCGACGTCGTTTCCGAGATCAATGAACTCGGCGGAACCATCCTCTCATCATCCAGAGGCCCTCAAGACATCGGAGAGATGGTAGACGCTCTCGAACGAATGAATATAGGTGTATTATTCCTGATCGGAGGAGATGGCACCTTCAGGGCAGCCTCAAAAATCTACCAGGAAATCGAAGCGCGTCAGGACAAGATTTCCGTCATTGGAATACCAAAGACTATAGACAATGACATCCTGTTCCTATCGAGGTCGTTTGGTTTCAACACGGCTGTAAGCATTGCCGCTGACGTAATTGGTTGCGCTCATGTTGAGGCCAACGGCGCCCCAAACGGAATAGGTCTTGTTAAGTTGATGGGAAGAGAATCCGGTTTTATAGCGGCCAACGCCGCGCTCGATAAGAGGTACGCCAATTTCGTGCTTATTCCTGAAGCCGACTTTGAGATGGAAGGACCAGAGGGTTTTTTGACGGTCCTGGAAAGAAGGATTCTGGATAAACATCACGCGGTTATTGTCGCCGCTGAAGGCGCTGGCCAAAAATACTGCGGAATTAATGGGACCGACCAATCTGGAAACAGGCGCCTCGGTGATATTGGAATATATCTTAAAGACAGAATTATCTCATATTTCAAAGAGAGAAACATTGAGATCAATCTAAAATACATGGACCCGAGCTACACCATCAGATCAGTGCCTGCAACCTCTGATGACTCAGTTTTTTGCGGTTTTCTTGGCCAGAATGCCGTACATGTGGCAATGGCGGGAAAGACTGACGCAATGGTCGGCATCTGGAACGAACAATTTGTTTGTGTTCCTTTTGACATCGTTACGACTGGACGAAAAAAAGTGGACCTGAACGGTGAACTCTGGAGCAGTGTCCGTGAAGCAACAGGTCAACCGCTATTCATTAACAATAATAAAGATATATGCTGAAAAGATAAAAACTGTGGTTTCAGTCCGTCTCCTCGCCTGGTCTCCAGGTTCCCTGCTGATGTTATATATTGTCATTTTCGCTTCATTTTGGTAGACTGGAAACTGGATATGTTGGGGAGAGGGTGATACGACCTTTATATAAAGTTATGGGAAAAGGCGGAACTTTTTGGGTTTGCTGTTGTCCCTGCCATAAAGGTGTACTTTCTTTCACAATTCAGGAGGTATGATATGTTTAGGAAGTCGATTCTCGCTCTGGCTGCGGTAGCTCTCGTCGTTGTTGCTATTTCGCCGGTGACTTCGGAGGCGTTTTTCGTCGCCACAGCCAAGAATTTTCGTGGAGCGTTGTATCAGGGAGTTGGACCGACCCCCGGGCACGCTTCTGAAATGGCTATAGTAAAATGTTCTCAGGACTCATTTGCTCCAAGAAGTTGCAGGGTGGTTGGCGTGCGTATGGAATGCCCCCCGCCTGTTTGCGCTCCGAGGAAAACTGCAAAAAAAACCAGTTACAGAACTTCTGCTCCGGCCTCATACTCAATGGGCAGACCAATGCAATAATTGAAAATTCATAAAATTTTTCCAGCGCTCGGGTTGACTTAACCCGAGCGTTTGTTCTTGGCCCCACTATGCTAAAATACCTGAAATGGTCTCTTGCTGCGGTTGTTTTGATACTGGCCGGTTACGGACTGTTCAGATTTATTTCTGACAGGTTGGACTTTGGGGACGGCAAGAGAGCAGTCGAAACCGCGCATCCCTTTGTTCAGGGTGTATCAAGCGCTGCGGGTGAGAAATTAAAACAGACGCTAAAAGAAACACCTGACCCAAAACTGGAGGAAGATTCGGAACTGATTTCCAGAAAACTTTACCCAATTGTCAAGGGAGCGCTGAAGGGCCAGTTGGATGCCATAAAAAATGATCCCAATCGTTCAGAGTTACCAGAGACAATGATTCAGACCGGCAGGCAAATAACAGAGAATCTTGTCAAGCCGTTTGCGGAAGGGGTTTCTCAGGGCTCGCAAACGGTGCTGCAGGGGGTAGATCGCGGGCTCGACGAATTGAGGAAATTTAACGACAGGAACAAGGATATCATAGATAGTGTTCAGTCGGGCTTGAAGGCTTTGGGGATTCAACTCGAAAAATTACCACCTGCGCCGAACCAGGTTGATCTCAACAAGCCCATGGAACCTGACCATATCCCGGACGGTTCCCATAGACCATAAATTTCAAAATCCAACGCCGCATGCTTGATTGCTGCTCCCACCAGCCGGAGCTTTACAGGCTCCTCCGTTTAGTTTAGGATTGGCACCCGGAACTATCTCTCGATTAGTTTCGACTTAGAAGAGCCGGACAATGAAACTGGACGGAAGATTGAAATCAAGTCTCCAGGCAAGATAAACCAGATGAAATACCTACAGGTTTCTACCGAGCAGTTGATCCAAGAGGGAATAAGGTTTAGAGGATTTTTCCCAGGCATCAAACAATTGGACATTCTCCCAAGGATTATAGCCTCTCTTTTCGTTATTACCCTGATTTGTTCAATGTCGATATCGTGTCTGTGTCACGCCGACGATTCCTACACCCCTGTTGTTGGATTTATGATCCCAAAAAACGATGAAGGCATTGACGAAAAATCGATGATTTCCGGATTCTCATTATTCTTTCGGGAGAAATCCGCTAACCCTTCACAGTACTACATCAAGAAATACTACGATGATACGGAAGAATCACTGCTTGAATCCTTGGCTGAATTGCTGAAGAATCCAAGCGTTAAAGCTATTGTTACGCCTAATGACCTGAAGGGGGCGCAGCAGGTGGTAGACGCCGCTGCTATCTCCGACCGCCTGATTTTCGTCACACATCCGTCGGTCAGATTTGTCTCAGGGGAATTGTGCCGGCCCAACATATTCAGAGTGACTCCAAACACTTATGTTTCATCACAGCCTCTTGCTCGCTGGGCGTTTCTTAATTTGGGACACAAGGTCTTCATCGTCAATGAGGATTCTGTGGTGGCCAATGAACAGGCGGATTTTTTTGCATTGGGTATCGAGAAGATTGGGGGGGCATTCGGGGACAGGCATATTATCAGAAAGGATTCTCTTGGGTTAGGGGTCATTTGGGATAGATTGAGAGAAGTCAAACCTGATTTTGTTTTTGCCGCTCTCTCAGAGGAAACCGCGAGCTCTTTTGTTAAAGCCATCAAGGATTCCGGGATGTTGTCAAACTTTCCATTGGTTGGAGTCGATAGCTTAACTTCATTCCCGCATCCGTTTAAAACCATGGGGGACAATGCCTTGGGCATAAAGACTTTGTCTTCAATCAAGAACCCGGTGGATCTGGCCAAATCGTTGGCTGGGGAAATGTCGGAGTCGGTCAACTTGGAAATGGTGGCTCAGGGCTATGACATAGCTAATGTCCTATTCGCATGTATCCAGAAAGACGTATTTTCGGATGGTAACAATCAAAAGCCCGGCGAATTCGTCACAAAACTGTCTCTTGAAGGCCTGAGGGGTGTCATCCGTTTTGACGCCAATGGAGACGCCGTAATTCCTATGGCAGTTGGCCATTGGGAAAGTGATTCTTCTGGCGGCTTCAAAAGAATCGTTGATGAGCAACTGGAGCCTAGCCGCTCTATTGATTTCGGATGCGGAGGGGTAGGTTTTCCCGATCGTCCCGAGCCTCTTTCTGCAGATTCAAATCAAGGCCTGTGGGAAGAACATCAGCAATAAAATTTGAAAAAACATGTAATTAATAAAAAAAGCTCTTGGCTGACTTAGCCATTGACAAAAACATCCATTTTCTGTTACCGTAGCTTCAAGCAATTTTTTATGAGGGAAATTTAGTTTCTCCAGGGGGTGAAGGGAAACCTCGAGAAACTTGTATGGAAGGAGTAGTGTATGAAATCGAGACTACTTGTAAGCGTTTTGGTGGTCGGTGTTATGATGGTGGCCATCTCTGCGCCGGCTTTCGCTGGAGGCCCCGTATGTAAGCCGCCAATGTGCCCGCCCCCAATGTGTGGCCCACAACCCATGTGCGGTCCTCCGCCTTGCCCGCCCCCGTCATGCGAGCCTGGCCCCCTGACCAAGATATTCTCCGGCGCATTCAACATTGTGACTGGCGTCATTGGACTGCCGTTCAAGGTTGTTGATAAATTGATCGATTGCTTTGACTGCGCTCCGCCCGCCTGTGGCCCGAAAATGGCTTGCGGACCTGCCGCAATAGTGCCGCCCGTCGTTTGTGCCCCGATTATCAAGTGTACCCCGCCCGTGTGCGCTCCCCCTGTATGCGCGCCTCCGGTTTGCGGTCCCATGCCGGCGTATGGCAGGCCCATGCCGTCCAAATCCATGGGTTATGGCAACAGCGCTCCGGTCAGAATGTCCCCAATGTCAAAATCAGCCAAAGGCTCGGACAGTCTGCTTGCAGCACCGAACGAGGGTGTTTTTGGAAGCGTTTGGTAATCAGATATCGTAGTTAAATTCTATAATCATCAAAAGGGATCGTTCAGATCCCTTTTTTGCGTTCTTGGAGACCATTGGGTCTTCTCACCTCTCATCAGTCCCAACGTCTGAGGCGGAAGATTCTGTCCTTGGCGAAATTTATCTCTTTCATCTTTTCTTCATTTCCACCCATTTGTGGACTGGCGTCTGGGTGATGTATCCTGGCAAGCCGTTTCCACGCTCGTAGAGTTTCTTCTTTGGTGGCGTCCGGAGAAATTTCAAGTAGAGCAAAATATTTGCGGATGCTGAATTCAAAAGTGTTTACAGAAGAAGCCCTGTGTCTATGCTCGAACTCAGGGGGAACCCTTGTTTCTGTTCCCCTTTTTCTCATTTGATCTTTCCACCTGAGCCACGCCCTGGACGTGATGATCACCTTCAACAGCTTTATTCGTTCATCAAAATCCTTCTGGGTAATCGGCGAGATACGGCGAAGTGTCTGAAAAAGTTCTTCCACCACAAATAAGGATAGTTGAGTGACGTGCCGAGGATTTGGATCACAGGGGCCGAGTAAGTGGGCAAGCCTTCTCTTGAAAGCCGTCAGTTCCGGGGTCTCCACTTCAGAATGCTTGTAACAGCGGCCATCATTGAAAGCAGGCGCCTGGCCGCATTGTTTAAGTCCTCCGTTATTTGCTCCAAACCATTCGTAACCAAGACATTTCTCCGGATCTATGTCTACTACCCATAAACTGTTTTCCGGATCTTTTACAATCGAACGTCGATTCAGGTTTCTGTTTATATGTCTTAACGCCCTGTTCAGCCTGTAATCCGAAAGACAAAAGGCTTTTGCAAGCGCATCTTTCGGAATGCCCGGTTTCGCAAGAATGAACCCTAAAATTGTATCCTCAATATCCATTCACGAACGCTGCCTAAGAAATTTCAAAATCCTGGATGACATTCTCGCTGTAATCCATATAAATAAGCTTTATCATTTTCTGGATTATTGCAAGGATCAAATGAATGAGGGCGGGGAAAACCGGATGTTGGGACGGAAACCGGAAGGGAAAAAAGCCCGACTGAACATTTGAGCTGGGAGGGAGGCGATTCAAGGACAGTCGGGCTTTTTACGTTTTCCTTGAAGCGCCTTGAGAAATCTTTTTTAAGCGGCGATCCCTCCACGAACCCGCCACTTGTTAATTATGACGACTAGAAGATGAATCCCATTTCGACGTATCCGCCGTCCATGGCCGTGTCGATATTCTTTGCATCACTATATTTTTTCTTGTATGTCAGGTAACGGTAGCCACTCTTCACAAAACCTGACCGACCGTTTTCGAATGTCAGAGTGTATTTTAGACCTGCGCTAAAATCAGCGCCCTGAGCGTCATTCAGGAAGGCCACTCCAGCTTTGGCCTCACAAGACAACGTGTTGGATGGCCTCGGAGACTTTAGGCACTTTTCGAATTCGATACCCGTAAGGACCATGTTGAGATCGTTGTCGAATGTGGAACCGCAGCATCCAGGCTGGAGCACACTCAAGCGCTCATTCAATCTCACGTAGTCCGCAAAAAGGCCTACTCTGGATGATGGTGTCAGGATCGGGTCGTACATCAGTCCCATTCTCTGATAAAGTCTCTCCCATTTCGATCTTATGCCCTGACCCGTCGAGAAATTCATTGTCCCAAACTGGAAGAAAGAGTCAGGATTGGTAGACGCCTCGAAGGACGTTGGCATGATGGAATACTGCATCGACCAACGGGGCTGGAATCTATATTTAGCCGAGAAAGTAGGCACGACGGAATGGGCCGGTAAACCCAGTTGTGAGTTGAAATCTATTCGCGGATCATTTCCTAAGCCACCCCAACCCCAGCCGAAATTAGTCGACCAAAGGGTAACGTTTCCTTTTGTTCGGGCGAAAAGAATCTGAGCGTCAAGCTCCCAACCCTTTACCCTGCTCACAGGCAGGCGGCACTGATCCAGGATCTGTTTGCCGACCGTTCGTGGGTCCTGCGCCATCGCCGAATAGGGCATGTAGCCTTGTAATGGTTTTACTTTCGTGATTGGCTTTCCCTTCACCTTGGAAATGATCTGAGGATTGGAGTAAGCCGAGGCGTATAGGTCTTCTCTTGAGTCGTTGCCGCCAGCCTGCATCAAGGTCCAGGCCATAGCTTGACTTGCGAAGATCATTGACATAATAAATAGACATACCAATAGCATACGGGGCTTCATTAGTTTCATACCCTCCCTCCCAGGAGCAACGATTTGTTAAAACGGGACTTTACAGATAAGAATTTTTATGTCAACAAAAAACAACATAAAAAGGAATATTTAACATTATTATCTAGAAATGATTTTATATATTAAAACACTCTAGCTCTAAAATGATTTAGATAATATGCATAACACTTTGTATTATTTGTTGTTTTAATGTATTAGTGAGCGCGTATTTTTGTCTGCGCGCCAATGTCTGGATTTTTGGGGTCACGCGGAGGTTTTATAATAGGGCCAAAGTGTTCTGATGAAGTTGGAGGGAGTTCAGCGATTGCGTCAAAAAATGCCTTAAACATTCATTTTCATGGGGCCGGGTTTTTTTAGAATCAAGTATGAACAGGTTTTTTACTGGAGCCCAGGGGGCCCACACCCTGAAATCAGTGGTCTGAAAAAAGAGGACACACGGGATATTCAAGGCTGCCGCCAAATGAGAAGCACCAGAATCATTTCCAATGAATATGCAATCATTACTACATGTTGTAATTATTTTATTAAGTTGTGTATCATGTAAAATCTCGGCATTGAGTCCTCTTGCAAACTCTACAAATTCATTTTCTTCACGTAACCACGCGTCAGATTCTCCCAAGGTGATATGGACTTCGGATAGACCTAGTGTTTTCAATATGTTGCAGATACCTGAAAAAAGAGTGAGGGGGGCGTTTTTTTTTCTAGAACCGCTCCCTGGAGCAACCCAGACGCGTCTGGCGGTTTTTTTTTCAACAATTTTATCCAGGTATGGTTTTCTTGGCGGTACAGGAAGTGACAATCTTTCACATAGCGTTTCCACAATACTTTTCGCCTGCTCTGGTTGTGAGGAGGCATGGATTGTTTTCACTCCTGCCGCTTCCAGGTTTCTTACGGTAGTTTGACAGTTCTTGAGAATGACATAAGCCATATCTATGCCGAGGGATGACAGGCGTGAACGGGGTATGTCATTCTCAAATACCCACGTCCAGTTTACGCTGTCGAAAGAGTCAAGAGTGACATTAGGCGGCATGAGAAAAGCAAATTGTTTGGCGCCTAGGAGAACAATCCTCTGTTTTGGATGCTTCCGGCTTATTGCATCGATAATCGGCAGCGTCAGTATGGTGTCGCCTAGCGATCCGGGTCTTACTACAAGTATGCTCATTCACTTTTGTTGTTCAAATTCTTCCTTGACGCGCTATCAGGCGAGTCAGGCTCAAATAGTTTCTTTCACAAAAAAGGTGGCGACAAGCGCGCAAACCGCGGCGCCAACCAGGGCCAATATCATGGCCGAATATGCCTCGGGCGGATAGGCGCCTAGCGCTGTCTTCGTATGGCTGTCCAGTATACCCCCCATGACAGGTTGAAAAATGGCGCCGCCCAGGAACGGAAACAGATTAATGGCTCCAACTGATGTGCCCGCAATCTCGACAGGAAAGAGTTCCTTAGTTGTGGTAAAACCGATGACTACAATTGCGGACGAAGTGACTGAAAACATGAAAATGAAGAGGTAAAGGAAAACCTCTGGAAGCCCTCTATTGAAAAAATAAAGAAAAAGCATGACGCATACAAGAGCGGAAGTTGAGATGATAAGCGTTTTTTTTCTGCTTTTCACGATCCTGTTTGAGAAAAAACATAAAAAGGGACTTCCCAGAATCATACCGACCGCTATCATGCTCAGTACCGATCCGGCTGCTGCTTTGTCCATGCCGTATGTATGCATCAGGTATGGTCCAGCCCAAAGGCCTCCAAAACCAAAAAATGTCCCACATACGAGAAAGAACCACAAGGCCAACGGCCAAAAGTATTTTTCGGTTATTACTTTTTTTGCGCCTTCCAGTAGTCCGATCACCTGCGCTGTTGCCACCGGTCCGCCCTTGGCATTGTCTATTTCCGCTATCGAGGGCCATCCCATATCGGCGGGTCTGTTTCGAACTATAATCCAGACCAGCACGGCCATTACCAGGGTAAGCAGTCCGATCAGTTCGAAGGACATCCTCCATCCGATATGACCGGTCATGAATGCCAGAGGGGTGGCTGCGGTAAGAGCCCCAATCCCGCCCATTGCGTTCATGATGGCCACCATGTAAGCGAACTCACTGGCCCGGAACCATTGTGACAGGACTTTCATGGCCGGGATAAATACCATGGAGACCCCGAGTCCGACAAAAACACGGGCCAGAACCGCCTCTTCGACGTTCTGGGTCATACCAAAAGCAAAACTCCCGCAGGCTGCGATGACCAAAAAGATCGTCACCGTTTTTCTTGGCCCGAGAGAGTCAGACAACAAACCTGCCGGAAACTGCATGACAGCATAGGGATAAAAATAGGCCGACGCCAGAAGTCCCATGAAACCGCCGCTTGTTTGAAAGGCCGTTTGCAGATCCAGGGCCACCACAGCCGGTGACAAGCGGTGAAAGTAAACAACTACGTAAGCAAACGCCATAATCCAGAAAATGATCCAGCGATAAGCCAAAACCTTCTGAGCCATGTCTTTTGCCAAGGTCTCCCTCCTTCAGTTACGGATCTTTGTTACAGGGGAATGTCCATCCGACAGTGGCAGATGAACGTCAGACTACCCAAAAAATGGTTGGGAATGCTTCTAACCCCGTTGACCGATTTCTTGCTGTTGCAGATTCTGGATGTTTAAACGTTATCTGGGATAGCGTAGCATGAAAATCTCTGGAAAAACAGATAAATCAAAACGTTCTTCCGGCGTACGCCCTTTACGAAAAAACTGGTTAATCCTGCCAATCGGGAAGCGGTAAAAAGAACTCCCGCGTACTCAATAGCCTTTTTTCACACTGGTCATTTTTGACATAACGCATTGGCGTTGATATACTGTGCCGGAATTGAATTCAGTAGTCAGTCTTCAACAGAGAGTCCCATGTTAAAGCCTTTTCTTAACGCTCTTCCACCTGAGGAAGTACGATCATTGATCAGTAAATTCTTCTCGCTCGACAGCGAAGCTGTTGATCTTGAAAACAGTTTTTCCAGGGTATTGGCGGATGATGTGCGGGCCGATCAGGATTTGCCGCAGTTCAATCGGTCTACAATGGATGGATTTGCCGTAAGGTCGATTGACACTTTTGGAGCTAACGAGTCGTCGCCGGCATTGTTCAAGCTGGTAGGTGACATACCCATGGGTCAGGATTATCCTCAGAAACTCAAGAGGGGAGAAACTGTCCGGATCTGGACGGGAGGAGCTTTACCGCCCAACGCGGATGCCGTGGTGATGCTGGAACATGTGGAAGAGATAGACCAGGAGTCGGTGGAAATTCTTAAGGCTGTGGCGCCTTTTGACAACATTGCGAGAAAAGCTGAAGATTTTAAATCGGGTGAACTGTTGCTGGAGAAAAACAAGAGGCTGAGGCCGGCTGACGTGGGCATGCTGGCCGCTCTTGGTCGTAGTAGGGTTCGGGTGACAAGAAAACCGCTGGTGGGCATAATAAGTTCAGGAGATGAAATAGTTGCGGTAGACCAGATACCGCCGGCGGGATGTGTGCGTGACGTAAATCGTCATACTGTCTCAGCCTCTGTGCGTGACGCCTGGGCCACCCCGGTCTGGCTTGGACTAACGCCCGACTCACTAGGGTCTATCAAGAGGCTCCTTGCTGAAGGTCTGGAAAAAACGGATATAGTTGTAATATCAGGTGGAAGCTCTATGGGTAGCCGGGATTTTGTCATTGAAGCAATCAGGTCTCACGCCGATTCTGAGATCATGGTGCACGGTGTGTCCGTTTCACCCGGTAAACCTTTTATTTTGGCTCGAATCGGGACAAAGCCGGTCATAGGACTGCCGGGTCACCCCGTTTCGGCTTTGGTTTGTTTCGAACAGTTCGTTGTCCCCATCATCAGGCGACTGGAAGGAGAATGTTCCTCCGTTCCATTCCTCAAGCCCAAGGTTGAGGCGATTCTCAGCCGCAACGTAGCATCCAAAGAAGGACGGGTTGACTTTGTGAGGGTGAGACTCCAGAAGTCCGATGGAGGCTGGTTGGCCACTCCTACTCTTGGAAAGTCAGGTATGTTGTCCTCCATGACCCGGAGTAACGGTTTTTTTCAGATACCGATGGACTGTGAAGGAATGTACAAAGGCGACAGGGTAGACGTAATTCTATTTTCTAATTGGGCTGGAGAAGAACTTGAGAAGGAATATCTATTTGGACATGAAACCTCCGCAGGAGGCGTTGGAATTATTCTTGGGGCGTCTCGACCGGAAAAGCTTTCCAGGGTCTGAAACCATACCGGTAAAAGATTCAATAGGTAGAGTCACCTCACAACCTGTTTTTGCTCGGCTTTCTTCACCTTATTTCCATACAGCGGCAATGGACGGATTTGCGCTGCATTCTGAAGACACGTACGGCGCCGGTCCGGACAACCCCCTCAAGATGATGGTGGGGCAGAACGCCTGGCCTGTAAATACCGGCCGGCCGGTTCCCGGGAATACGAATGCTGTTGTGATGATTGAAAATGTCAATTTTCTTGACGATGAGAATTTTGAGATCGAGAAGGCGTTGACTCCGTGGGAGAACATCAGAAGAGTGGGAGAGGATTTTGTCGCCTCTGAGATGATTGTCCCGAGTCATCATAAAATAACGGCCTATGAAGTCGGCGCAATTCTCTCGGCAGGCATTTCCAGGATTGAAGTGGTTAAGCGGCCCAAAGTCCTTTTCATCCCTTCAGGTTCCGAACTCATCTCAGCGGACGAGGCTTCGGAGGTGGACCCTCCTGCCGGGTCGGTCATAGAATTCAACACCGTTATTCTCGGCGGAGTTGCTCAACAGGCCGGAGCTATCGCTGATTGCGCGCCTATTGTTAAGGATGATTATGAGTCAATCAAAGCTGCGATCATGGAAGGCGTGGAAGCCGACTACAACATGGTGGTCTTAAACGCAGGATCATCCGCCGGAAGTGAAGATTACTCAGCCACCGCTATCAAAGCCTTGGGGGAAATCCTGGTTCACGGGGTGGCCATGATGCCGGGTAAACCCACTATTTTGGGCATTATAAAAGGAAAGCCGGTAATAGGTAATCCCGGTTATCCGGTTTCGGCAGTGCTGTCATTCGAGATGTTCGGGTTGCCGGTTATTTCCAGGATGTTGGGCATCAAAGCTTTTTCAAGGCCTACAATGTCTGCTGTAGTAGCCAGAAAGATTCCATCAAAGCTGGGGCGCGAGGAATTTTTCCGTGTTAAACTAGGCAGGGTAGGCGACAAGGTCATAGCCGCCCCTCTGCCACGCGGAGCCGGATCAATCACTACACTCACCCGCGCTGACGGCATTTTGAGGATCCCTTCAAACGTCGAAGGGGTCGATCGTGATGCCACCGTGTCTGTAGAACTATTGAGAAGCCCGGATTCCATTGAGAGAAATCTGGTCATCATCGGTAGTCATGATCTAACGCTGGATATTCTGGCGGATGAACTAATCCCGTTTAACATCTTTGTGTCCTCGAGTAATGTGGGAAGCCTAGGGGGCCTTTTGGCAATCAAAAACCGGTCGTGTCATTTTGCCACGTCACACCTGCTTGACGAGCAAACAGGCGAATATAACTGGTCATACATCAAGAAGTACATCCCGGACATTCCTGTTTTTTTGTGATACGGCGTCCACCGAGAACAAGGGCTCATGGTTCCTAAAGGAAACCCCAAAAATATTAGAGGTTTTGGAGATCTTACCCGTAAGGATGTGACTTTTATCAATCGTCAGAAAGGCGCAGGCACCAGAGTTCTACTGGATTATTACCTCCAGAAGATTGACCTGGATCCATCAGAAATAAAAGGCTACTCTCTCGAAGAATATACGCATACCTCAGTGGCGGTAGCCGTTCTGTCAGGCGTGGCGGATGTCGGTATGGGTGTCATGGCGGCGGCAAAGGCCTTGGGACTGGACTTTATTCCGGTTGCCACGGAACAGTATGATCTTGTGATTCCAGAAGAATTTGTGGAAGACGAAAAGATAGCGCGCATGCTGGAAATAATACGGGGCGATTCCTTCAAGAAAAAAGTGCTGGCTCTGGGCGGTTATGGAGTTGAAATGACCGGTACATTTGTCTAGTATGGCTGACGGAGAGTCTTCGGCGTCATAAAAAAGTTTTATCATGACAAAAGGTATGACATGGACTGGTTAGGGCCGCAGGGGTCAACCCTGAATGTGATTATAGGGGCAACATTGGTCCTGGTGTTTGTACTTGGCCTGTGGATACTGATTCTCAACAGGATTAATCCCACCCTTGGAACGATGGACGACCCGGATGTGGTGGCGCTGGCAACCGGAAAATGTGGCGACTCCATGAAAATTTCACTCAAGTTTGACAGAGACAGGGTGGTGGACGCCAAATACTGGACAAATGGGTGCCGTTCGAGCAATGAATGCGGAGCAGCGGCGACTAGACTGGCTCTGAACAAAACGCCTGAGGAAATCGTGGACATCGACTACAAGACCATTCATGAAGAGGTTGGGGGGCTGCCGGAAGAGGATTGGCACTGCGCTACGCTAGCAGCCGGTGTGCTTCAGGAATCTCTCAGAATCTACATGACGGGTGGTAGGAGAAGTCAGAATTCTTGATGACAGTCCGATCCAATTTCTAAAAATGTTATATTCAGATGAACCGGGTCATGAGGGACACGGTCGCTACTTGACCAAATCCTTTACTTTTGCTAGGTTTAGACAGGGGATCAAATCCAAATCTATTCTAGAACAGCTTGGGCGCGACTTCTACGTTGCCGCCTTTTTTGTTTAGGGTAGTTTTCTATTTTTAGGCCGAGAGAAAATGGCAACAAAGCGTTGAGATGCGCTGATACAGGGTTAAGGGAGAAATAGTGAACATGAGCCTGGCAAGGCGTCCTATATCGGTTGAAGGGTACAGGAAACTCAATGAGGAAATGGACCGCTTGATAAGGATTGAGCGCCCTTCGGTGATCAAAGAGATTGAAGTTGCTCTGGGACATGGTGATTTGTCGGAAAACGCCGAGTACACCTATGCCAAGGAAAAGCAGGCGCTAATAGAAACCAGAATCCGTGACCTTCAGGAACGAGTTTCATCCTCTGAAGTCATAGATTTAAAGAATCGCGTCATCAGTGAAAAAGTTGTTTTTGGATCTACTTGCACAATTGAATACCTTGATACCGATGACAGGAAAGTTTACCAGGTTCTGGGGCAGGATGAAGCCGACATCTCAAAAGGTATATTGTCCGTCGATTCACCGGTTGGCCGTGCCCTGATAGGGAAGGAAACCGGTGACGTTGTAGAAATAAAAACACCAAACGGCATTAGAGAATGTGAAATTATTGCCGTCAAATGATGGCTCAACCATTTTGATGATGACATGAAGATCAGCCAGAAATCCAGAGTATTAATCCTGTGCGATTTTGACGGCACGGTGTCCACCAAAGATACCGTAAACCGCCTTATTAGATCTCATTTGGACGATCCGGAATGGAGATTTCATGTCAAGCGATACCTGAGGGGGGACACCGGTTCCAAAGGGGTGTATGAAGCAGTAGCTCCGATGATGCGCATGAATCAGGATGATCTTGATCGATTCGTATCAGAACACGCTGAACTGGATCCTCATTTCCCCGGGTTCCTCGATTGGGCCAAAGGTCAAGGAATTGACATAATAATCGTATCAGACGGATTTGACGCCACAATTAACACCTTGTTCCGCAAACACGGGCTCGATGGCCTGGAAATATACGCCAACACCTTATCGTTTCGCGAAAATGACAACATCGAAATAGGAACACCGCACTCCAATCCCGAGTGTGGTGTCTGCGGAACCTGCAAGTTGTCGGTTCTGAAGCGTTTTCGTAATTTTTACGACAAGATCATTCTCATAGGCGACGGGGAATCGGACCGTCATGCCGCTTCTCAAGCGGACATGGTGCTTGCACTGAAGGACCTGTTCGTATACTGCGCCAGGAATCACATACCAGCCATAAGAATGAAAGATTTTAGAGAGGCTGCGACGCTACTAACACGCCGGGTAGAAGCTGTGGCCTTTGATCTGGATGGCACCCTCATAGAATCGTTGGAGGCTATTGCGGAAGCCTTCAACCACATGTTCGAAACTCTGGGTTACCCGCCCATGACGGTTGATGAAGTAATCAGAAAGACGGGAGTTTCCTTGATAGATTTTGTCAAGTCCTTTCTCAAACCGGAAGAGGCGGAACAGGGGATCAAGATATTCAGAGATTACTACGACACCATATATCTTGACAGAACTACCATGTTTCCCGGGGCTGTTGAAATGCTGGATCGTCTCCAGGGACATCACAAGACCGGAGTTATTACTAATAAACGCGGAAGATACGCCCGAATACTCGCTGATCATCTTGGATTATCCAGTAAAATGGAATTCATCATCGGGGCGGAAGATGGATTTAAAGCCAAACCTCATGCAGACATGTTCATAGAATTCATGAGAACTGTCGGAGTGTCTGAAGATGAGACCGTTTATGTGGGTGACGCTCCTATTGACGTCATAGGCGCCAAATCTGCAAAAATAGACGCTTTCGTACTGGCCAACCGTTTCTACTCAGCCGAAGAGCTGGCATTACACAAACCGCGCAGGGTATTACGCGATATCTCCGAACTTCCCGAAGCTTTGAAGCCACTACTGTAAACAATTCCCATGATCACTACGGTTTCAAGGCCTGAAGGCCATTCTACATTCAACTGCGGAGTATAAAGTAAAATCAGCACAGATAAACATGGGCGAACCTGTCTGGATAGCAGTATAATTTTTATAACAATGATGGTTCTTTTTCAATACGGGAAACTTGACAAAAACAATGCGGGAATTAAACTATTTTGGAACACTATGCAACTGGTGTTGTCATCTAAATAAATACCTACCTACTAGAGTAATTGAAGGCCCCATGTTCCTACCATACATGAGGGCCTTTCTTTTTTCAGGCGTGTCAGGAAGCGTGGGTGTCGGCGATCTTTTCGAACATTCTAACCAGTCCGGCGCCCAATGCATAGATAGAATCCGGATCCAGGTTGTCCTTGGCTGAGGAATCGAAAAAAATGTTGAGTTTGGATTCCATGCCGTCTTCTGGTTTCCAATAGCGAATGATGATTGGAAATTTGGCCAGAAGCGGCAAAATAATGGAAACATCGGCGTCTGAGTCATCATTATTTTCTTTAGCATTGAATATCTTGACCATAAAGTCAAATAGATCGGGATGATTATCGATAATCCTTCTCAAAGGCTTTTCACAGCGCTGTTCAAACAGTCCATTCCAGGCCATTCCGTCCTTTATATCCCTCATCGACACCCATACACCCGTTAGGTCTGATCCTCTGCAGTTGAGGACATAGTTGAAGACAGGAATGACCAGCCACGGATGCAGGTGTATGTTGGAAGACAGGTTGGCGTCCTTGTCTATTCGGATATCTTTGCCAAAAATCCTGATTATGAGCGAGTCGCTGCTGAATGAGGCCCCAGTTCGTCTGGCTGCGTCTTTGAAATCTATTGCGGCAATTTTTTGTTTCAAGGCCGAGACACTTTCCAGCAGTTCATCTGTAGCTTCATCATGTTTTCTGAATTCGAAACTGAGATTTCCCGCTATCTCCCTGGTCAGATATGGGCAACTCTTGATTTCTTTTTTTCCATTAAAGACATTGACCGCAAAAACGAGACATGTTGGTTCATGGCAAGCCTTACAATTTGTTTTTGGGAGCAACTTTAGAATCTCCATGGCGTTGTTGACCCTAACCATTAATTACCTCCACAATTTGATCAACTGGATATTGTTTCAAGTTTGATGTTTCATGCAGGTCATCTAATTTTTTTTTTTTTTTTTCACAATTTTCACGGCGTATTTGGATTCATAGGTTTGAATCAAATAATCCCGAATTTTTTGGTA
>CAZGVM010000022.1:0-8669 GCA_964528855.1 uncultured Desulfomonile sp.
TGGGGAATGGAAAAACTCTTCACGAAACATCATGCATAGGCGCGGAATGTGAGTTCCAAGGTATTCGCCCTCTTCACTAAATAAATTTTTGCGGCAAGAGATCATTATCAAGAAGATTTTGATCTGGAAGCGCCATGACTGTGGATGTGCCGTGGGCAAGCACTCTCCCCGATGAATGGAGTACGGTCGCTTCGGCCAGACCTAAGGTCTTTCCCATTTTTATTCTCTTACCTTTGATGATCACTTTTCCTGATATTGCTGGAGCAAGATAATTCACTTTCAGGTCTACGGTTGTCATTCCCTGACCTGGAGGCAGTTCAGGAAAAACCGACCAGAACGCCGCTGCATCAATGACAGAAGCAAACACTCCCCCGTGTACGACTCCAAATGGTTGAAGATGTTTTTCCTGTATTTCCATCTCCAGGTAACTACTGCCAATTTCAAAATTCAGCAGTTTCATGGAAAGCAGAGTGAAATAGCCTGACTCTGAAGCCTTTTTGCAAGTTAGGCTCACGTATTCCGGATTAAGCATGGACATGATCGTTCCTTTTTTTTAAAATATTGACCGAGGGAATCGTGCAAAAACACCTCGCTATCTTTAACGACAGTCCAACCATAAGCGGACAAGACCTTTTTCAGCCTCATGCGCACTGTTGGGATGGACGCCGGGGCGCCCAAACACTGGTCCAAAGGGCCTTGCGGCCCTTTCAACCGGCTGCGGTGTCTCTCCAAAGGAGATATGAAGAATGACATACAGTAAGGCCGACTATGCGCGCAATTACATAAAACGTCTACGTTCAATCATCGAAAATCTGGATATAGAATCAGTTGTCGAGATTATTGACGAATTCATCAAGGCCAGGGATCGAGGCTCTACCATATTTTTCATGGGTAACGGAGGCAGCGCTGCAACTTCCGATCATTTTGCCAACGATTTGAATGTATGCGCCTCGCCAGAGGGACAAACCCCTTTCAAGTCACTCAGCTTGTCATCAAACTCCGCCTATCTAACCTGCTTGGGTAACGACTTTGGCTACGAAAGCATTTTTGAGCGACAACTGAAGAATCTCATGAAGACCTCAGATGTCGTTGTGGGAATTTCTGCAAGTGGAAATTCCCCAAACGTGGTCAATGCTTTGGAGTACGCCTCTCAAAAAGGCGGCATTCCCGTGGCAATTGTCGGATTTGACGGCGGACAGATGAAAAAGATTGCCAGACATGTAATACACGTCAAATCTGAAAAAGGTGAATATGGCCCGGTTGAGGACGTTCACATGATACTTGACCATCTCATTTCAACTTGTCTCGCACATAAAACATGACAATAAACGGTCGGAAAACTGACTCAAGCGATTCCAATTTTCAATTTGAGTTCCTTATGTAAACATCTCTCTGAGGGAACGGGAAAATGATTCCCTTGGCATTGAACAAATCGTAAATGGCCTTGTTCAGTTTATGTTGCATGAATCCTCTGTCACCGGCACATCGAGCCCAGCACAAAAGTTCAAACTCCAAAGCGGAGTCCCCGAAGGATCTGAATCGAACTCTGGGTTCAGGATCGCTAGCAACCATTTTTTCATTTTTGGCAATATCAAGAAGCGCCTTTTCAACCTCTTCCAGATTGGAACCGTAGGCCACCCCTATTTTTATTCTAACCCTGTGATGAGGCTCAGGCGCGCTCTCATTTATGATTTTTGAATTGGCAATCACCGAATTGGGGATACAAATCATCATGTCGTCCCTAGTGATTAACCTTGTGCTCCTCAAACCTATTTCCGCAATGGCGCCGCGTTCGCCCGTCCCCAACACAATATAATCACCCTTCTTGAAGGGTCGATCAATGAACAGGTTCACTCCACCGAAAAAATTTGCAAGCGTGTCCTTGGCGGCCAGAGCCACTGCAAGTCCGACAATACCCGCTGAGGCCAGCAATGGGGTTATGTCCACGTTCCAAACTGTTAGCAGCATGAACCCCGCATTCACCACCACCAGAGCTATTCCAAGATTGCCCAGGAACTGGATGGCCTCATGGCTGTAGGACTTGGTGGCGAATTCTTTACGGGTCACAATTCTTAAAACTTTTGAGAACGCTACCGCCCACATAACCACCAGAGATGAGTCTACCAAGGCCTCTAGCACGAATCCAGTTTCCGATCGCATGTCAATCAGTAGTGGAAGCGCTTTATGGAACGCCACAAGAATGACTGTGATCCAGATCGGCCTTGTTATTAGACCAATCAGCCTCTCCCCGAAACCCCATTGGTACTTGCGAATCAAAAAGTTTAGCGCCCGCAGAGAACTTCGACGCAGCAATATGGCGCCAATAATTCCAGCCGACAGGATGATGACACCCTCCATCAACTGGTGATGCCTAAAAAAATTGATTAGTTGCTCAAGTGAGGAATAAAGTGTCTGCATAAACACCTCCACATGAACACCCCACTATACCCGATACCAGTCCACTGGAAATTGACACGATGATGCAAGCCACAGCGGTCCTCACCCATCTTGAATATCTCTCCACGATGGTCATATCGAATGGTTTTAAACCCCTAGAGGATCTTGCCAAGATTTCTTGAGGTCAAAAATATTCGCGCAAACGACATTGACCCCTTTCAAACCTTCAATCATTAGTTCCGGAATTTGGGTGACATGCCCTATTCTGGAAAGAGGAAAGGCAGAAAAAATCTCTTCAACTTTCTTACTTTCGGAAGGTCTAACTGATATCACAAGCCGTGAGGGAGTCTCAGAAAACAGGACATCATCATCTCTTTCAACATCCTGAACAGCCAGACCTGATGTAGAGATCAGGGCGCCCAATCCGCCTGAGAAACAACATTCAGCCAAAGCCACCGCCAATCCACCATCCGACAGATCATGCGCTGAACACAGCAACCCCTGATTTATAGAGCTATGAACGGCTTTGTACATCTTGATTGAGTTTTTTGGATCCGACACTTTGGGAACTTCATTTCCGATGACTCCATTCATGGCAAAATATTCCGATGCGCCCGTCTCGTTTCTGGTCAATCCCAATACATAAATTAGGTCTCCTGGTTTCTTGAAATCAGGCGTAACGCATAGTCTTATGTCAGGCACGACACCCACAGCGGTAAACAACACCGTCGGAGGTATGGATATCTTTGTGCCTCCAATGGAATAGTCATTTTTCATGCTGTCTTTGCCTGAAATGCAGGGGATCCCGTAGGCGTTGCACAGATCATACAGGGCCTGGTTGGCGCGGACTAATTGCGCCAGTTTGTATTCGCCGTCAGGCGTCTTCGAAGACTGCACAGGGTCACACCAGCAGAAATTGTCAAGCCCGGCCATGTGATCGGGATTTGCTCCAACGCAGACAACATTGCGCACGGCTTCGTCTATGGCGCACGCCATCATGTGATAGGTGTCCAGATCCGAATATCGGGGAACAATTCCACATCCCACTGCCACTCCCACATGACGGTCCAAAACCGGCCTGACCACCGCTGCGTCTCCCGGACCATCATTGGAGACTCCCACTAGCGGTTTGATAATTGATCCTGCCTGAACTTCATGATCATACTGTCGAATCAGACTCTCCTTGGAACAAACGTTCCACCTGGCCAGAAGTTTACTCAAAATAGGTGTTAAGTCGCTCTCAAGCGGTATTTCCGGCTTGACACGGGTTGGAGGCTGCCAGCGGGCCTTCAATCGCATCTTTGGCAAGCCGTCATGCAGGAATTCCAGAGGCAGCAAGGCAACCGTCTCATTTTCCCAGTAAACGGTGAACATACTGTCGTCAGTGAATTCACCAAGGTCGGTAGCCTCGACGTCCATGGTTTGGGCCAAGGACAAAAAAGCTTCAATCTTGTCCGCCGACGTAGCTACTGTCATTCTCTCCTGAGCCTCTGACAACAGAATCTCCCAAGGCTGGAGCCCCTGATACTTAAGGGGGGCCCTGTTGAGCCACAGCTTGGCGCCGCCCGCTTCGGTGGCCATTTCTCCTACTGAGGATGAAAGTCCCCCTGCGCCATTGTCCGTGATCGATGTGTAGAGGCCTTTGTCTCTCGCCAACAACAGAAAGTCCGTCATCCGCTTTTGTGTTATGGGATCACCTATTTGGACTGCGCTGACCGGTGAGCCTTCGTGCAATTCTTCTGAAGAAAAAGTTGCCCCGTGGATTCCGTCCTTTCCTATCCTGCCGCCAACCATAGCTATTCGGTCTCCCGGGTTGGCTTTTTTTAGGTGACCCGGTTTTCCGTTTATTTTACTAGGCATCAGACCGCCCGTTCCACAAAAAACCAGTGGCTTACCCAAATAACGTTCGTCAAAAACAACAGCTCCATTCACTGTCGGAATTCCACTTTTGTTTCCGCCGTGTTCCACTCCCTCTCTTACCCCCTCGAAAACGCGCCTCGGATGTAACAGTCTGGGCGGGATGGAACCGGCAAAATCCGGTGGAGCAAAACAGAAGACATCCGTGTTGAATATCAGTTTTGAACCCATGCCCGTGCCGAATGGGTCTCTGTTCACGCCTACAATTCCGGTCAACGCCCCGCCGTAAGGGTCGAGGGCTGAAGGAGAGTTATGGGTTTCAACCTTGACAACAAGGTTCCAGTCTTCATCCAGCTTTATTACACCTGCATTATCCTTGAACACCGAAAGACAATAATCATCGGCGCCGAGCCTGGACCTGATTTCAGAAGTCGATCTCTGAATGTACGACTTGAACAGACTGTCTATGACTGTCTTTTCACCTTCAATCTCATAGTCTATGACAGCGTTGAATATTTTATGCTTGCAATGTTCTGACCACGTTTGAGCGATCGCTTCCAATTCACAGTCGGTCACTTTCGCTGTGAGCCCAATTGCAAGTCTCAAAGCTATATATCTATCATCATTAAAGAATCTCTGGATAACTTTCATTTCTTCGAGTGTGAGCGCCAATACACCTTCTCTGCTTATGCGCAACAATTCCTCATCTGAAACATTCAAGTCGATAGTTTCGACGCGAATTCCAGATTGAGCTGATACCTTGGGGACTGACACAGTCGAACGATCAGCTTTGGGAGCGTAGACGTTCCACGTCTGAATCAATTCGTTGGCTAGCAAATCTTTGGCAATGCTCTCAGCCGTCTGCTGAGATATTTGACCTGACAGAAAATAAAGTTTTCGGCTGTATACTCCCTCATCGGAAGAGAATTTTACTCCTAATGTTCGTTGAACCGCCTCTCTTGCTGTTCTAGCGACATTGTCGGTGACTCCAGGACGGAAACCCACCTCTACCAACCAGTCATAAGACAATGAAATGGGCTCATCGACAGAAACTTCCTGAATAACCGGATCCAGAAACACGTCTTCTGATATCAGCTTTAGCTGTTCTGGCGAAAGAGTCCTATCTATGACAAAACTGTCGGCGACTCTTATGTCGGCTAGAGATATCCCAAGATCCCGACTCACTCGCTTAAGAAGCCTTTTTCCATTCGGGTCAGGCAAATTCTGTTTCAGTCGTAATTCAATGCGATGAGGCATCTGAAAATCCTCGCTAATTTTTTTCTTTATAATAATCCACTACTTCAAATATATCCTGGCATCGAGCACAATTGCTCCCTTTGGAGAAACCCGCACGGGATTGAGGTCTAACTGGTCTATATCCTCGATAGCCTCCATTATCCAGGCCACCCTTCCAATGACATCGCCGAGAGCCTTCTTGTCCACGCTGGGTCTGTTTCGGGCTCCGTGCAGTATTTCAGACCCGGGAAGCGATTTTATCATCTCTTCTATATCGGCAGAACTTAAAGGGGCCAACCGTACAGAGGTTTTACCCAATATTTCTGCAAAAATGCCACCATGCCCCAGCATTATCACAGGTCCGAACTGTGGGTCCCTTTTTGCTCCCACGATGAGTTCAACAGCGCCGATCTCCTCCGGAGCCATTTCCTGGACCAGCATTCCTTCAAGGCCAGTTAACGGATCATTAGCAAATTTTGTCATCATGTCTGAAAAAGTCTGCATGATCATCCCCGAGCCTGCCAGATCAAGCGCCACGCCTCCGCAGTCAGACTTGTGTGAAATTCCAGTTGCTACGACCTTTAAAGCCAGTGGTTCGTTGAGCCTGGAACATACAGTTCTCAGAGAATTGATGTCGCGAGCTGTTTCAAACCTGGGAGTTTGAATTCCCAAATATTTTATGATCTCCAGGCATTCGTCCAGGAGTGGATTACCGCCTAGTGACAGGCGACGTTCGAGAATTTTCTTTATTTTGTGGACCTCCGGTTGGGGATCGGGGGTAAAAGGAACCCCTGCTGAAGAAATCGTATCCATACGCTGATAGTAATTGATGGAAGCGTTCAAGGCCGAAACAGCCCTCTCAATGTCCAGAAACACAGGAAAGTTGAATTCCTTGAATAACTTTGATATTTCCTCTTGCTCCGTATAAACGCAGAGCACCACAGGCTTCTCGTATTTCTTGCACAAATCTGCCGCTGCATTCAAAAAAAATCGAGATGAAGGCCCCTCGACCGAAGCAAAATAGGTTTGAATGAGCAATATCCCGTCAATTTCGGGTTGTTTCAAAGTGTGCTCGATGATTTTGACGTAGACTTCAAAGTCAAACAGGTCCCCCAGATCGAGCGGGTTGGAGAGTCTGATAACCTTTGCTCTCAAATGCCTGTGGATCATATCCAGAAACTCTTCTTTAAACGGGGGTAGAATGAAGTTATGTGTAAAAGCCGCGTCAGAAGCCATTACCGCATGTCCACCAGAACGTGAGACAATAGCCAGGTTTCGACCATTCATCCTTGGCAATTGAAGTATCTTTACGAAGTCCATGTATGATCGGTTTTCCCGGAACCTCACAATTCCGGATTGTTCAAATGCAGCGTCCACAACCTGGTCGTCATTCACCAGGGCGTCCGTGTGAGATTCAGCCACCGTTTTGGACATTGAACTGATATTTGCCTTGTGCGCCAATATGGGTTTGGTGGAATTAGCGGCTATTTTCATTAGCCTCTTGCCATCTTTTATCGATTCAAGATACATGCAGACGATGGAGGTTTCAGAATCATTAATGTAGAATTCCAGGAGGTCATTCTCATCAACATTGATTTTGTTTCCGATGGATGAGAACTTGCTGAATCCCAGTTGTTCACTGTCAAACATGTTTAAAAAAGACAGGGCGACCCCGCCACTTTGAGCAATGATGCCTACACTGCCCCTGCGCAAAACATTCTGAAGTCGAGCGAACGGTGTGGCAAGACCATTGGAGGCGTTCATTATTCCTATGCAGTTTGGCCCCACAAACCTCATGTCGTAGCGATGGGCTATTTCCTTGAGTTCTTCACCAAGCCTTTTTCCTTCTTCACCCAATTCTCCAAAACCACCGCTTTCAACCACCGCTCTGCTGATCCCCCTTTTGCCGCACTGTTCGAGCAGATCCGGAACGGTTCTGGCAGGCGTCAGTATGATCGCCAGATCAATTTTGTCATCAATTTCATCCAGTGAATCGTGAATTCTTCTACCAAAAAGCACGCCACCTTCTTTGCCCACAAAATGTATGATTCCAGCATAACGAAACTCAAAAAGGTTTCTTGCAATCTCCTTACCCAAATTCGCCGGATGCATGGAAACGCCAAAAATAACCACGGAAGACGGATTAAAAAGTTTTTCCAATGTCGTGTTCCTCAACAAATGAATTTAGTTAAAATCCGAGCCTTTTCAATCCCATCAAATGAAGCAATTATTGTGATCCGAAGCCCGGAACATTACGAGGCGGAAAACCTCCTGAAACTGCGAACTTCTTCAACCAGCTCGGTATGTTCATTAAACCAGCCTACAAAAGAACTTAATCCCGCTTTAAGTTCAGTTTTGGGATGGAAATCCAGTTTTTGAATTGCATTGGAGATGTCTGCATAAGTTGCAACTACATCCCCTGGTTGAGGCTCAACCATCTGCATGATGGCCTTCTGGCCGGATAGCTCCTCAAGTATATTGATAAACTCCATTAATTCCACTGGCTTGTTATTGCCCAGATTTATTATCTCGTATGGATCGAGTTTTTGTGAAAAAAGGGCAGCGCTGACCCCCAGAATTATGTCATCTATGTAGGTAAAATCTCGCATGTTCTTGCCATAGTTGAACACCTTGATGGGTTCTTTGTGTCGGATATTTTCCAGAAACGACCAGTATGCCATGTCTGGACGTCCCCACGGACCATAGACGGTGAAAAACCTCAGTCCAACAGTCTGTAATCCCCACAGATGGGTATAGGTGTACGCCATGAGTTCATTGGAACGTTTTGTGGCGGCGTACAGGCTGATCGGGGTGTTAACGGGATCCAGTTCCGAATACGGCATTTTTGTGTTTCCGCCATAAACACTAGAACTCGACGCATACACAAAACGTTCAACCCCGACCTGTTTGGCCTTTTCTATAAGGTTTACGAAAGCCTCAAGATTGGATTTTTGATAAGAGTAAGGGTTCCTCAAGGAATATCTGACACCCGCCTGCGCCGCCAGGTGCAAAACGAGGTTCGGTTTATGATCGTCATACAATTTATCAACGAAGCTTCGTTCGGATAGTTCGCCAGTGACTGAAAGGTAATTGGAATGTTGTTTTAAAATGTTGTCCCGCTGGATTTTTAGTTGCACAAGATAATAGTTCAAAATCCACTGAAGCAACAACAGCCACTC
>CAZGVM010000022.1:8679-24933 GCA_964528855.1 uncultured Desulfomonile sp.
GTATTGAAATTGTCCACGCCTATAACGTTGTGCCCCTTGCCGAGCAGTTTGGATGAGATGAAAAAACCTATGAAACCGGCAGCGCCGGTTACAAGAATTGTTGCCATGAGTCAGTCTTCCTCCTCGAGGATTCTTTTGATCAATTATTTTTCGTATCCATGAGGATTTCTTGAGAACCATTCAATAACTTCGTTCACAATCGAATTTATGTCCGATCTGGATGGTCTCCAGTTGAGTATTTTTTGTGCTTTGGATGCGTCGGCTACCAGTTCCGAGGGGTCTCCCAGACGTCTCGGAGCGAATCGCGGTTTAAGTTCAACTTTTGAAGCGCGGCTGACCGCCTCGACAATTTGAAGATTCGAAAGGCCCACGCCTGTCCCGAGGTTAAGTGGAATCATGTCTTCCTCTTCCAGTTTAAACATGGCAGAGATGTGCGCCTGGGCCAGGTCGGTTACGTGAATGTAGTCCCTGATGCAGGTTCCATCGGGCGTTGGATAATCTTTTCCAAAGATTACCAACTCTGGCGATTGTTTGAGAGCTGCTTTTACAACATTTGGAATTAAATGACTCTCGGGGTCATGATCCTCTCCTAGTCCTCTCAAGCTCTCACAGCCGGCTGCGTTGAAGTATCTCAGACTGGCAGATTTTAATCCGTATGCGGTGTGATAGTCTTCCAGCATCCATTCCATGATCAATTTCGTCCGGCCATAAGGAGAAACCGGCTTCCTGGGGTGGTCCTCGTTCATGGGCAACTTGCATGGATAACCATAAACGGCGCAACTTGAGGAAAATACAATTTTATGATGTCTGGTAAGCCGCATGGCTTCCAGAAGATTGTAAGCGGCTACCACATTGTTACTGTAATATAATGAAGGGCTTGAGACCGATTCTCCCACCAGCGCATTTGCGGCGAAATGAAATACAGTATCATAACTGTATGTGGAAAAATGCTCGAGAATATTCTCGAAATTGTTGAGATCCAGCTCATGGAAGTTTGAACATCTCAAAGCAGGTCTGTGCCCCTTTGAGAGATTGTCCAAAATATCTACATCCAGCCCCTGGTCTTGAGCATAGAGGCAGAAGTGAGATCCTACATATCCGGCGCCGCCTACGACAAGTATTTTACGGTCAGACAAACATTCCTCCAGTTAAATCAATTTCTGAGGCCATTGAATTACTAACCTGTATCATTTTTACCTTAAATTTCCTGAAAGAGCACAAATTAAAAATCACTAACACAAGATTGTTTGTGACGATCGAACTCATTAGTGTCTAACAAATCTGTTGGGTGAGCTTTAAATACTCAATCCGCAAAAAATTGCGGTTGCGAAGAAATCCTTTGAAATTTATGCGAAATTGTTAGTTTCTGTTGTAAACTTATACATCGATCTGAAATTTGAATAGAGGGGGTTATTTCCAATTCAGCTCGTCGCTAGATTTGGGGGGGCAAATTGCTGGTATTGACTTCATTTTGAATTTTTTATCCGAAGTTTAGTCAATTTCGACATTCCGATCTCTTTTCATAATCCGCAACAAGGAGGAACGATATGCGTTTTGACATTATGGAAGTGAAAGCTCGAGAAATTCTAGATTCTCGGGGGAATCCAACTATCGAAGTTGATCTCATGCTGGAAGACGGCGCAGTTGGCACGGCTGCTGTGCCGTCTGGGGCCTCCACAGGCGAGAGAGAGGCCGTTGAATTAAGGGATGGCGACGCCAGTCGCTATCTGGGCAAAGGAGTCCAGAAAGCCGTCGAAAATGTTATGAATGAAATTCGTCCGGCCATACTGGGATTGGACGCGCTCGATCAGGCCAGCCTCGATAAAATGATGATTGACCTTGACGGAACCCACAATAAACACAATCTTGGGGCCAACGCCATTCTCGGAGTAAGCCTTGCCGCTGCTAAGGCTTGCGCTATGGAATTAGGGTTGCCGCTTTACAAGTATTTAGGCGGTGTGGGAGCGCGTAGACTTCCCGTCCCAATGATGAACATACTTAATGGTGGCGCTCATGCTGACAACAATGTCGATATCCAGGAGTTCATGGTAATGCCGGTTGGCGCTCCATGTTTTTCTGATGCATTGAGAATGGGGGCCGAGATTTTCCACACGTTGAAAAAGGTGCTCAAAGGCAAAGGACTCAATACGGCAGTTGGCGATGAAGGTGGTTTTGCGCCAAACCTAAGTTCAAATGAGGAAGCTCTCCAAGTGATTGTTCAGGCTATCAATGAAGCCGGTTACACTCCGGGAGATGATGTTTTCATCGCCTTGGACGCAGCAGCGAGCTCTTTCTTCAAGAATGGTATTTACGACATGTCAGGAGAAGGAGCCAAGAAAAATTCTGCGGAAATGGTTGAGTTTTATGCTGATCTGGTTGACCGATATCCCATCATTTCCCTGGAAGACGGAATGGACGAAAATGATTGGGATGGCTGGAAACTTCTCACTGAAAAGCTTGCTTCCAGGATACAGATTGTAGGTGATGATCTTTTTGTGACCAATATTGAACTGTTGCAGAAAGGAATCGATCTGGGTGTGGGCAATTCAATTCTTATCAAACTCAATCAGATAGGCACGCTCACTGAGACAATCGAAGCTGTAAATCTGGCGTCGTCTTATGATTACACGTCTGTTGTTTCTCACAGGAGCGGGGAGACTGAGGACACAACAATCGCCGATCTGGTTGTAGGGCTCGGAACCGGCCAGATCAAAACCGGCTCAGCTTCAAGGACCGACAGAATAGCTAAGTATAACCAACTCTTAAGGATAGAAGAAGATTTAGGATGCAGCGCAATATACGGATCAAGAGCCTTTAAATGGGGGAAACGCTAGCCTGATCGATTAGACTGTCTCGGGGAGAGCAACTCTAGTCTCTCCCCAACAAACCCGGAAATCTACCAACGGATGTTGGTGTTGAAATTGGCGCCTGGAATGTTGATGTTCACTCCTCCTCGACCAAGTGAGTTCCAGTTCACACCGACATCCCCATCCTGAGCATTCACGCCGCCTCTGTTGGGGCCCCAGGTTACGTTGCCGCCCGGATAATTTACTGCGCCTCCATTGGCCCCCCATCTCACTGATCCGCCCGGATAGGGCACCTCTTGAGCCTCACAAATTCCTGCTGAAAATAATCCCAGCAAGGAGACCAGGATGAATGCATTCCGAAACATTCCGTTCTTCATTGGAATCCCTCCATTAAACGATTGGATACTGTAAAGCCATTTTGGTTCTTTGCTGTTGCAAATTCTCAAAAAAAAATGTTCTGTTCAAACAGGTCTGCAAGTTCAGCTGCGCTCATGCCACATTGCCTTGCTTGAAGCGTCCTGTAATTTTGGTTGAATTTAGTGGGGGCCCCACAATATGATGTTTGAGACAATGACAATCGTCCCTGTCTGTCCTGAACAGGCGCAGTAAAATAATCAGATCAGTTTGATGCTTATTTTATGGCCAGGTTTTGGAATATTATAAAACAAAATACCGGGGTTTTAAAATATGGAATTGCAACATGGACGTGTAAACAGGATGTATGATTTTGAGGGCAAAGTGGCGCTGATAACTGGCGCTGGACAAGGTATAGGTGAAGCCGCCGCTTTGAGGTTAGCCAAAGAAGGGGCTGTTGTGGGCGTATTCGACAGGAATCCGGAATCAACATCCAGGGTGGTGGAAGCCATCGCAGCATTTGGAGGGAAGGCTGCCCCACTAATCGGCGATGTTTCGAACTCTGATGGAGTCGCAGGAATAGTCAAGCTCTTCGAAAAGGAATACGGGAAAATAGATTTCCTGGTAAACAACGCAGGATTTGATCGCCCGGGCGGCTTTCTGAAACTGCATGCCGATGATTTCAGATCCGTTTGGGAGGTTCATTTCATTGGAACAGTCAATTTCATCATGGCTTGCTCAAAAAACATGATTGAAAAAGGCTACGGGGCCATAGTGAACGTTTCCTCCATATACGGAAAAGTGGGCTGTAAAGGGGAATCAGCCTATTCGTCAGCCAAGGCGGCCGTTGTGGGCCTCACCAAATCGTTGGCTCGAGAATTTGGAAGAAAAGGGATTCGCGTGAATGCCGTTATGCCGGGTCTAACTGCGACACCTACAATTCAGTCCATGATGAATGAGAAGATTCGTGACATTTTTATAGAGGAAACGCCCCTTGGAAGAATTGCCCAGCCCCACGAAATAGCGGCCGTTATAGCATTTTTACTTTCCGATGAATCAAGTTTCATTACCGGCAGTGTGATAGAAGCCACTGGAGGGTGGGGGATGTGACCGGTTAAGCAACTGTATTAATTATGAGAATCAGTTGAGACAATCAGTCTCTGTGGAATGTGAGCCACAAATTCCGAGCCTCCGTTGGTCAGACAATCTTCCACTGAACGACAGCATGAGCACTTCTTGATATCTCCAGGACAGAGGTCTCTGGAACTCGGGATACACGAACACCGTGAACTGGTGAATTTTATTCCGAATCCAAGTCGTTCCGAGAAAATCTTGATCTTCAGCAAATCCGTCCCTGATCCACCCGCATTAAAACCATAGGGCCGGCCGGAACTGTACATGTCCGTTTCCTGAATGGGGTAAAATCCCTCAAAAATATATGGCTGATCTTCTAAAGGAATTCCAACACCATGATCGCTCACTATTATGTCCATGCCCTCTGAACCCATGTCCACCCTGACGTTTATGCGTCCATAGTCGGGCGTGTTCTCCACTGCGTTTCTCAGCAGGCCACGGATGACCGAGCCCAGAATCTGTGACGGTAGATTGACTATCACCGAATCGATGTTGTCGAATTCAATCTCAAGGCGTCTGTCCTGCTTCATTCTGTCCACATGACATTTCTCTCTGTACAGGACATCCTTGAGATCCGTGGGGTCAGAATCCAGAAACGTTTTAGGAAATAACCTGAGAATACGGTCTTTCAGCTCCTTGATAGCTTGCTTGAATTGTGGCTGTTCCGTCTCCTGAATGTCGAGAAAATCTTCAATCTGATCAAGAAAAGTTACAATAATACCCCTCTCAGGATAGTCCTTTCCCTCGACTATATGCACAACCTGTTTTTCGATTGTTCTCAGTCGATCCAGATTGCGCACTATTCGTTCCAAAGGGATGAGATTAACATCCACTCCCTGTCTCTCCAGCTTTTTCCTGACGATGCCCAATGAGGCGTCGATTATGGCGAGTGGAGTCTTTAACTCGTGAGACAAATGGTGAAGCATTTTATCTTTTGCGCGATTCAAGCGTTGCAACTCAAGATTCGAATTGGTCAGGAGTTCGAGATATGAAGCGTTTTCAAGGGCCAGAGCCACATTACTGGACAAAGCGGATAAAATCTCAACGTCTTCTTCAGTAAAGCAGCCTACCGTCTTGTTTAACGCATATAGAGCGCCAAGACTCTTTTCCGAAGTCTGCAGAGGCGTACACACCATGCTTCGGGTCTGAAATCCTGATTTGTTCTCAACTTCCCTGTAAATTCTCGGATCATTTGCCGCATCATGAATCAAGGCTGGCTTGCCTGTGTCAAAAACCCAACCGCACACCCCAGAGTCCCTTGGAATCCTTACTTCGCGGATGGAAGCGAGAAAACTCTGCTTGTCTTGAACAGTTCTCCAGTAGAAATCGTCCTCTTTTTCATCGTAGAGCATTACTCCAGCTCCGTCACACTCTATAACGGTCTGAACCTCACTTACGATCACGTCCAGCAATTGGTCGAGATTCGTGGTTGAAGCTAAAGCCTTGGAGGCGTTAAAAAGCAGCAGAAGTTTTGCCGGATCAAATTTTTGATCCAGTCTGGAAGGTGGAGCGGCTTCGCCAATTCTGGCCTGATCAACACCAAGCGGTTCCGAATCTTTGAGCGTTAACTGGTCGGTTGTGTCTTTAATCATTGCAATAATCCCAGATGGAGACAGAGAACAGGAAACGACTGAAGTGAGCGTTGATTTTTGAGGTTCAGTGTGTAACTCGACCGATATTGATATACCCACGCGCTTGCGGCGACGCTTCAGTCTCCTCACAAAATTTGCGCGCTACTTTGGCTATGCCGTCAGCAGTGAGCCCCAGATCATTCAACAACTCGGATCGAGTGCCGTGTTCTATGAACGCATCGGGTATCCCCATTCGCAAGGTTCTTACGTTCTTCAGCCCCTCATCGGACAATAACTCCAGTACGGCGCTACCAAAACCTCCGTTCAGCACTCCCTCTTCAACGGTAATGACACTACCGCATGAAGAAGCGGTATCAAGAATCAGTTCCTGATCCAGCGGTTTGGCAAACCTTGCGTTTATGACAGCGGCTGAAATTCCGTGGGAGGCGAGCAAATGAGAAGCCACAATAGCCGGCTCTACCATGGACCCGATGGCTATGAGACAAACATCAGCGCCTTCTCTGACAAGTTCAGCCTTGCCTACCGGAATTATACTGGGGGTATCCTTCAATGGGACACCCATGCCTTGTGAGCGCGGATAGCGCAAGGAACAGGGCTTTCCACTCTGGATGGCGGTGAACAACATGTCGGCTAATTCATCTTCGTTGGCCGGAGCCATAACAATGAGGTTCGGAATGCTCCTGGTGAATGTGATATCAAAAACTCCATGATGAGTCGGCCCATCCTCTCCAACAATCCCTGCTCTGTCCATGGCAAACACCACCGGCAATCCCTGCATGCAGACATCATGAATCAAGTGGTCGTATCCGCGTTGGATAAACGTGGAATAAATTGCTACGACCGGTTTTAAGTCCTCAAGAGCCAAACCGGCGGAAAATATAACCCCGTGCTGTTCTGCAATTCCAACATCGAAAAATCTTTTTGGAAAGATTTGACCAAACTCCGCCAATCCGGTCCCATATTCCATGGCGGCAGTTACGGCTACTATCCTGGCGTCTTCATGGGCCAGTTTGATCATGGATTGACCGAACACGGTCGTGTACGAAGGTGGCCCCACTGATACCTGTGTCTGGCCTGACTCAATTTCAAACGGACCCACGCCATGAAATTTGCACGGGTTTTCCTCCGCTTTGCAATAGCCCTTCCCTTTGCAGGTAATAGTGTGTATGAGCACCGGTTTCTTAAATCGCTTTACATTTGTAAAAGTTTCAACCAGATGTTTTATCTGGTGTCCGTCGATTGGTCCCACATAGTTGAACCCCAGATCCTCAAACAATCGACCAGGCGTGATAAACCCCTTTAGAGCGTCTTCAAACTGCCGAGCCAAACCGTACATTGATCGTCCCATCACCCCGGGGATATTTTTAAGCAGATTCTTGACTTCATCCCTGAAACGGGTAACGATTTGGCCGGTCATGATTTTGTTTAAGTATGCCGCCATGGCGCCGACATTATGCGAGATCGACATCTCATTGTCATTGAGGATGATGATAAGGTCTTTCTCCGCAGCCCCAGCCTGGTTCAACCCTTCAAAAGAAACACCACATGTGAGAGAACCGTCACCCACAACAGCCAGCACCTTGTGGTCGTTCCCACTTAGACACCTTGCCTGGGCCATTCCTGCCGCTACGCTGATTGCATTTCCTGCGTGACCGGTGTCAAAAAAATCGTAATAGCTCTCCTGACGTTTAGGGAAACCGGAAATTCCGCCACGAGCCCTTAACGTGTGAAACATGTCACGTCGCCCTGTCAGGATTTTGTACGCGTAAGCCTGATGTCCGACATCAAATACAATTCTGTCGCCAGGAGGTGAAAAAACCTTCAACAGCGCAATAGTGAGTTCGACCACTCCCAGAGAGGATGCCAAATGCCCACCACGAACGGACACCGTATCAACTATGAGGTCTCGAACTTCCTGGGACAGCGTTTTCAGAGAATCTAAAGAAAGCTTCTTGATGTCCTCTGGAGAGTTAATGGTTTTTAATAGTGACGTCGTAATCTCACAAGTATCATTGTTCATCTTGATTTCACACCGATCAGCTCGAGCGCTCTCCTATATAGGACGCTACGAGTTCTAGTAACAGGGCTCTGTCTCCGAAGCCGTCCAGCAGTTTTATCGCTGATTCAATTTCTTCGTTCATTAAGGTCCTGGATCTTTCGATCCCTATGCTGGACGGGTAGGTGGCTTTCCCTCTACCCTGATCCTTACCAACTGATTTCCAGAGTTCTTTTGAATTGCCTTCATGGTCCAGTATGTCGTCTCTAATTTGAAAAGCAACTCCGAGTTTCTCACCGAACAAAGCAAGAGTATCAATTTGTGCTTTGGAACCGCCACCAATAATGGCGCCGCATTCCAGTGACGCGCTCATGAGCCTGGCCGTTTTTCTTCTCATGATATAGTCAATTTGCCCGGATTCAACGTTTTGTCCCTCGCTGAGCATGTCCACAACCTGTCCCGCTATCAACCCGGATGATCCGGATGAGTTAGCCAGACTGCCTATCACCCTCAACAACCTGTCCTGACGGCATGTCCTCAAGGCGGACTCCGACACCATAATCTCAAACGCGAGGTTTAGAAGCGCGTCACCGGCCAGGATGGCTGTCGCCTCTCCATAAACTTTGTGGGCCGTCGGCTTGCCTCGCCGCATGTCGTCGTTGTCCATTGCCGGAAGGTCATCATGTATAAGTGAATATGTGTGAATGCATTCAATCGCCGCAGCGACCGGAATGGCGCAAAGAGGATCCTGTCCCACAACTCCTGCCGCTGTAATAGTCAAAATCGGCCTTATTCGTTTTCCCCCCGCAAACAGGCTATATCTCATTGCCTGATGGAGGATTTTAGGCTCTGATTCCTCTGATGGGACCAGTTTGTCTATGGCAGCGTCAATTACGAGCTTTTGTTCGGCAAGATATGAAGCAAGTCGATGGTCCAAAATCAAGCACTATTCACCCTTGGTAAAGGGTGTCCTCTCAAGGTTTGCCAGAAGCTCTTCCACCCGGCCCTCAGCAATGTTGAGCGTCTCAAAAAGCGTCTTCGAAAGACCGACTCCCTCCTCGAAAAGAGCCAGACTTTCGTCCAGACCAAGACCGCCGGTCTCCATCTTTTCCACAATCGACTTCAGCTTATCGAACGCCACGTCGAAGCTCTCGGTCTGTGTTGCCGCATCCACATTGTTTTTCAGTTCATCGTTGGGAGTCTTTCTCGCCATGATAGTCCATTCGTAAGGATATTTTCAGGGTCCTGTTATTCTTTGCCTTCCCTGTTTTCCTGACTGCTTATCAGCTCACTTAATTCTCTCTTTGCCGCCACTGACGCCGGGTCAACTCGAAGAGCCTTCAGAAAACTTGAGCGAGCCTGATCCATCCTCATGAAGAATTTTTTATGAATATACCCTTCCAGATAATACCCTTCCGCCAGACTTTGAGGCGATGCCCCGGACAACTTTTCCCAGACTCGATTCGACAATTGGACATCTTCCAATGCCGTTCTAACGTATTGAGCCGGAAAATTCTGGTGCAGTCTTGCTTTTATTTTTGTCTTGGCCATCTCATGCAGCACATCAGAGTATAGCGCGGTATTATCCATTCCGGATGTTTCAAGAATGTCCCTGGCCTCCTCAAACAAATCCAGTGATTCCAGGTAATGTGATCTTTCCGAAAGCGATTTTCCCATATTAAGAAGCTTTGAAGCCTGCACGTCAGACGGCCCCTGAATCTGCGCATGCGCCAAAGAACTCATGAAAAAGACCACAACAATCACATCCAGAAAAAGGAGTATTCTACCACATGTCGGCCACCGGAAAAATAATAAACTGAAATTCTCATACAACATCATTTTACTCATTAGAATAAGACCAAACTAACAAAATGGAAAGATATTCGTCCTTGGTTCGAGGTGATTTTCCGCTTCGTTGAGGTCGGTTTCAGATTCTGTTCCGGCGCCGTTGGGGAAATGTTTCAGAATTAATGGAATGAGAAGGCAAATCATTGTACAGCTAACATTTTTTGGCCCGCAGTTCCGGAATCGCGTATCCCGACGCCCAAGGAAAATAGTCGGGAAAAAGTGGAACCGGGAAATCCTGTCTTTTCAGAACCATGGGGATTGACGGGTCGAAGCAGGACACACCTATGGGATTAAATGGATCACTTCAGAAATGAAGACATTCTGTCTTTTTATTTGAACAGGACGCAGCCTGAAGCGTCATGGATCAAAAGGACATGGAATTCCACATTTCGAAACTAACCTGTTTATGGAATAACCTCGAATTCCACGCGCCTGCCCATTCTGTCTTCCACCGGCCTTACGGCTCCTGTAGATGTTGCTCCATGGGGAACAACGCGCATTCTGGAAACAGGAATTCCATAAGAACTCGACAAATGGCGCGTCACGGCTTCAGCCCTCTTCCTGGACAGATTCAAATTGTAATCCGGTTTTCCTTTTCCATCGGAGAAACCGTGAAGATTTAGCTTTGCGGATGGATTCTGTCTCATCATGGCGACAACAGCCTCCATTGCCGCCAGGTTCGCAGCGTCCGCAACAGGATCCGTTGATCGCACTGAGAAACTGTTGAAATCAAAAGTTACTGCAGTTCGTGGCCCCTGCGCCATCCCTCCCGGCGAAACAGGCGCTGGCGCCGATGGTCTGCATGGTTGAACCCAAAATTGTTTCATCCATGCGTGCCAGGCCGCTGGAGATGTCAGTTCGCCATAAGAGTGGAAAGTTCCCCTGCCCTTTTGTGCAATTCCTCGAAGGTAGAATGCCCCATCCTGGGAATTCCCTATCTGGAACGTGTGTATTTCGAGTTCAGGATTATTGGCTGCTATTTGTTCAGCTATTTTTACAGGATCTGTTTTACAGGATTCTATTCCTCCGCCAATCACCACTATCATGGTTCTCCCGTCTATTGACGCCAGTTCGTCACCCGCAGCCCTCAAACCTGCCCCAAGAGCGCTGGTCCCATAAGAAACCGTGCGTGGAAACGAGTTCATGAAGCGCTCCGGATCCCACGGTTGAACGGCAAGAATGCTTTCGGTGTTCTCACATCCCATTCCAACCTTGAGACCATAATGCCTCAGTCCAATGTTGAAAAATCCATCGGCAGTCAAAGGTATCGCTTTCTCGAAGAAACCCATCTGTTTAAGAAGGGCCTGGTAGTGATCCTTCTCTTTCATGTAACCTGACGCGTCAAACAGGACAAGAATGTTCGGAACCCGTTTGCAGTCATCCGCAATAGACTGGCCCGGAAGTAAAACTGTTAGAGCGACGAGGACCGTTATAAGACGAGTCACGAGCTCAAGAGTCAAAATAGCTCGGAAGTTGGCAAACATGGACACTCCTTGGATCCGAGTGGAAGCTGATCGGCCCACTTAACGGATTCGCTCGCAATTATCAAAGTATGCGCTAAATGTCAATTATTAAGCTTAAATACAGCGAATATCATTCCCTTAAATTTCTATAACTCGACGGCATTCCGTTTTCAAGTGATCACTGTTGTGTGTTTAATGGTTTAATTGTAAAGTTAGCGGATCAAGCTCTATCACTGAAAGCACAGGTGCGCCATGCTTGATTTTTTGTTTGTCGTCATGTTCTTGATCGGTTTTGTAATCTCTTTCGCTTATTTTCTCAACTGGTATTATGCCTCCAGAAGCAGACAGAACTCAACTCACTTCATAATTACTCAAGATGGTTGGAAAATCGCAATTCATCACTACCGGCCTCAAACCTGTAACGGCTCTGTTCCGGTAATTCTGTGTCACGGATTGAGTTCTAACCGTTTCATTTTCGACATGGAGGGCGCTCCATCGCTAGCCTGTTATCTCAGGGACCACGGACATGATGTGTGGGTCCCTGAACTTAGAGGCTCAGGAATGAGCGACGCTCCGGGTTTGCTTAGTTCTGTCTGTCCACACTCTTGGGGATATGGTCATCATCTTGATTACGACGTGCCTGCCATAATCGATTTCGTCACAAAGAAAACCGGCAGTAAAAAAGTGACCTGGGTCGGCCATAGCATGGGAGGAATGCTGATTTATTCTCATCTGGCCGAAAATCCGGATTCCAGAATCTCATCCGTAGTGACTCTCGGCAGTCCTGTAGATTTTTCGAAAAACAGCACACATATATTTAAAACACTTATCAAGTTCAGATTTGCGCTCAGACTCTTTCCAATCAATCCTTTGCCTTTTGTCGGGAGGCTTCTTGTTCCGCTCATAACAAAAAGTCCCAATTTTGTTCATGGAATGTACTGGAGGCCCAACATAGACCCCCGCGTGGCAAGGTGTGCCGGCACGATCGGGGCGCAATTGATTTCGCCCAGCATGTTGTGGATGGACCTTGCCGGTTTCCTGGAGAAGGCTCAGTTTAAGTCCTCGGATGGGATTCCTGTTTTTAAGAAAATGGAGAGCCTGGAGGTTCCAGTTTACGTAATAGCAGCCTCCAGAGACGAGGTGGCGCCTTTGGAATGGGTCGTTCCAGCAGTTTGCGCTAATAGCGAATCAGGGACAAGACAACTTTTGGTAGCTGGACGTGAAAACGGCTTTGAACAGGATTACGGCCATGTTGACATGCTCTTGGGATTGAAGGCTCAGGCTGAAATCTACCCAACAATTCATTCATGGTTGCAACAATTTTAGGTTTTAGCTTGACTTGGAATCCAGTCTGCATATATGTTTTATGTTTATACTAGGTTGAACGGTTGTAAAAAAGTGCGCATCAGATTGGAAGATATTCCCGAATACGGCCTTGAAATTGAGCTTCCCAACGCTTCAACAGGGGCCTTTGCTCCAAGCGCGGCCAGCATGCCCAAGGACGATATCGTCGTGAATCGCGACATATCGGGTAGGTTGCTTCTGAGGCGCGACGAAGATGAAATACTGATGACCGGTTCCGTCCAATCTGTTGTTTGTCTGCCATGTTCCAGATGCCTGGCAAGACATGAGATCAAACTGTCAACTGAAATTGATTTGGCGCTTAAGGTTACCAAGGCTGATTCAATTGAAGATGAGGCTGAACTGGAAGATAATGAAATTCCGGTTCGAGGTCCGGAAATAGAATTAAGCGACATAATTTTTCAGGAAATCCTGCTTGACATTCCCATGAAGCCATTATGTCGGGAGGATTGCCCGGGAATTTGCCCCAGTTGCGGATCTGCCCAAGGATCGGAACCGTGCAAATGTGATTCAGGCAACCAGATAGATCCGAGATGGATAGGATTAAAGAAAATCAGGGATCAAATTGGCTCATAGATCGTGGGATTTTTAACTATTGTGCCATAACATTTTAATACAAACAAAAGGTTAAGAAGGTTTTATCATGCCAGTTCCAAAAAAACGGGTTTCTCGAACCAGACGAGATAAAAGAAGAACCCACCAGTCGCTGACCTGCGTGAATTTGTCAAAATGTCCGGAATGTTCGCAGCCCATGGCGCCTCACCGCATTTGTCCCTCATGTGGGTACTACAAGAACAGGGTTGTCATTCAGACTGCATCATAAAGGCCGAGTCAATGTCTGACCGCTCCGTGTCCTCCAACAGTAGGTTGGCGGTGATATTTCCAGGCCAGGGTTCACAGTTCCGCGGAATGGCCAATGATTTGCTCGAGCAAAGCGAGTCGGCGCGAGACATAATGGCTCAGGCGGACTCTATTCTCGGCTTTGAGTTGAGTAAAATAATGGCAGATCCTGCTGGAGATGGGCTTGGTCGGACCATCTTTACCCAACCGGCTATTTTCGTTCATTCCCTGATGCTGTGGAACATATTGCGCTCTGCGACCGCTATCCTGCCACGGGTGGCCGCAGGCCACTCTCTTGGAGAATATTCGGCGTTGTGCGCCGCGGGGGCGCTCAGTTTCGAAGACGCCCTTAGTTGCATAAGAGTTAGATCTGCGGCCATGGACAACGCTCAACCTCCTGGACTTTGCGGTATGATGGCCGTTGTCGGATTGTCGGTGAAGCGAGTGGGTGAGATTCTCGAGGATCTGTCTGGAGACGATCCGGTGAAAATCGCCAACTTCAACTCTCCTGACCAGGCAGTGCTCTCGGGGACTCTTGCGGCTCTCAAAACGGTGGCTACCTCATTCAGTCAGGAAAAGCGTTGTCGATGCGTCATGCTTCCAGTCTCTTCGGCCTTTCACACAGATTACATGTCCCCAGCAAAAGATGAACTGCTCCAATTCCTGAATAATGTTGAATTCAAGGCGCCTGTTTTTCCGGTCATATCGAATGTCACGGCATCGATATTCCCGGAAGATCCTTTCGAGGTTAGGAGATTGCTGGCGGAACAGGTCGTCAGCCCGGTTTTGTGGAACGACACTATATCAAGCATGCAGACCCTGGCGCCTGAGCGTTTCCTAGAGATAGGCCCAGGAAAAGTTCTGACCGGATTGATGAAGAGGATTGACCGAGCCGCCGACTGTCGGACGATCTCAGAGCTGGCAGACATTCAAGCGTTCATAGGCGCGTACTCATGAAGTTTACTTTCTGCGCAGATCTCAGTGGGAAAACAGCCTTGGTCACAGGAGCGTCTCGAGGCCTCGGAAGAGCCATAGCCGTTTCTCTGGCAGACTCTGGCGCATTCGTCATTGTTAACTTCAAGGGATCGGAATCCCTGGCCCACGAAACCCTTGACATCATTCGTTCCCATGGCGGCGATGGGATGCTCAAGCAATTTGATGTAACGGATTTTCAGGACGTTAACGGAGCCATTGGAGAAATTCTTGCGCAAAGAGAGTCGGTTGAATTGCTGGTTAACAACGCCGGAATGAACAGGGATGGTCTGTTCGGAAGAATGAAGCCGACTGATTGGCACGAAGTGATCGAAACAAATTTGTCAGGAGCCTTCAACACGTGCAGGGCTTTGAGTAAGACCATGATTCGTCGCCGTTATGGTAGAATTGTAAACATGACTAGTGTGGCAGGTGAAATAGGCAACGGAGGTCAGGTCAATTATTCTGCGTCAAAAGCGGGGCTAATCGGGTTCACCAAGGCGTTGGCCAGAGAACTGGCCCCGAGAAATATTCTGGTTAATTGTGTCTCACCAGGCCTTATTAGTAGTGGCATGAGCGACCTGCTGAGTGAAAAACAGACTCAGGCTGTGCTGGAACATGTTCCTCTTGGACGCATGGGTTCAGAGCGGGATGTGTGCGCTTCGGTGGTGTTTTTGTGCTCTGACATGTCAAACTATATCACCGGTCAGGTCATCAGGGTCAACGGAGGCCTCTACATGTGAAATGGCCTCGAAATTGTTACAGGAAAGAGTCAAATTAAAAACTTGATATAAAGTTTTATGTAGCCCTAGACAGGTATGGAGGAAATCCACCATGGATGAGATCGAAAAAAAGGTAGTGGACCTGGTAGCCGAGGTTCTTGTGGACGTCAATAAGGACAACATCCAGCTTGATTCCAAGATTGTAGAGGATCTGGGGGCTGAGTCCCTGGACATTTACGACATGATAGCGCTGCTGGAAGACGAGTTCGGCATGGAAATAAGCGACGAGGAAGTTGAAAAGATTCAAACCGTTCAGGATGTTGCCGACTTCATAAAGACCCAAAAACAGGTCTGATAAAAGGCAAAAAATATTTTTCAGGGCTATGGAGGGTCCCTTGAAACGTCGTGTCGCAGTAACTGGCATGGGCATGGTTACATGTCTTGGAAGCGGCGTTGAAACCAATTGGCAGGGTGTTACTACGGGCAAATCCGGCATCGGAGAAATTACCCATTTTGACACCACCGGGTTTTTGACTCGCATCGCAGGTGAAGTTAAAGCGGGCTTTGACATACACGGAGCGATTCCCGTTAGAGAATTGCGTCGTCTGGATCGTCACCAACAGTACGCCATGGTGGCCGCCCATGAAGCTTTTACATCCTCCGGACTTCAGTCTCCGCCATCAGATCCCTATCGCTGCGCCGTAGTAATAGGCTCGGGCATGGGGGGTCTTGAAACCATGGAAAACGGTTATGACATCCTGAGTGCTAAAGGTCCCAGGAAGATGCCCCCTTTCGTCATCCCTATGGTGGTGATAAGCCTCATCCCTGGTCTATTGTCCATGAAATACGGGTTTAAGGGGCCAAACTTCGGGGTTGTTAACGCCTGCACGTCAGGAGCTTCAGCCATTGGGGAGGCTTACAGGCTTATATCAGGCGGTTATGCTGACGTTGCCATGACTGGTGGGACGGAAGCTGTGGTCAGCGCGCTTTCGATATCTTCGTTCAACGCTATACGTGCTCTTTCGTCTCGTAATGATGAGCCTCAAAAGGCGTCCCGACCATTTGACAGGGATAGGGATGGTTTTGTTATTGCTGAAGGCGCCGGCATACTGATCCTGGAATCCATGGAATCAGCGCAGGCCCGAGGAGCAACGGTACTGGCTG
>CAZGVM010000023.1:0-24659 GCA_964528855.1 uncultured Desulfomonile sp.
GGAACCATCGGCAGTGGCTGCTGAGTCCGATGAACTTTCCGATGATGACGTTGCAGCATTGCGTGAAATGCTGACGGCTTTCCGGTCGGTCAGGGATTTCATCACCAAGCTAGGCTCGAGCTTTTAGATATTATTGAAGCCAGAAAAAAAGCCCGATGTTTCACGTGAAACATTGGGCTTTTTTATTTTATTACGGTATGTTACCGAATTATTTCGCCGGTTCGGGAGCCGATTGCGGCGCGGTGGGCACGGCCGGAGCGATTGGAACTGGAACTGAAGAAGCGCCGGGGTCCGAAGGCAAGGTCTGTTCAATCTTTACACCCGGCTCTTTGCTCATCAGTGAGTTTTCTTTTAAAGCCAACCCGCGGTCAGCAAAATAACTCAGAACTATCGAAGTGAACATGAATATTACGGCAGCGCCGATAGTAACCTTACTAAGAAACGTCGCCCCACCGCCACTTCCGAAAACAGTCTGACTGGATCCGCCGCCAAATGCGGCGCCGATATCCGCGCCTTTACCGGTCTGCAACAGAATAATCAGGATCAACGCTATGCAGACGATCACATGCACTACCAAAACAAAAACGGTTAACATACTCGCATCCCTTCCTTTATTATGAGGCCTGTTCAATAATCCCCAGAAAATCTTCAACCTTTAGCGATGCGCCACCCACAAGGCCTCCATCGATATCCGGACAACTCATCAGTTCTCGGGTATTATCAGGCTTAACGCTTCCGCCATAGAGTATTCTTACTCTATTCGCAAAATCAACCCCTCTGTGTTCAGCTAGTTCTTTCCTCAAGAAGGCATGAACTTCCTGAGCCTGTTCCGGGGTCGCCGTCTTTCCGGTGCCTATCGCCCAAACCGGTTCATACGCTATGATGAACTCTTCAGGGCTCTCTGGCGCGCAATCCCCCATTCCTTCCAGTAACTGCCTTCTGACCACCGAAAATGTCGCCCTGGCCTCTCGTTCCTCCAGCGTTTCGCCCAAACAAAAGATCGGCGTAAGTCTGTGTCTCATGGCCGCCTTTATTCTCTTATTCACCGTTTGGTCAGTCTCTCCAAAATATTGCCGACGTTCCGAGTGCCCTATAATAACATGAGTTACACCGGTTTCATTGAGCATTGCCCCGCTGATCTCGCCTGTGAAGGCGCCTTTGTCCTCCCAGTGAATATTCTGAGAGCTGACTATAATGTTGGAGCCCCGTGCGCACTTTACGGCGGCGTCCAATGATGTAAACACCGGGGCTACCACGACTTCACACGCAGCCCCAAGATCACGACCCTTCTTTTTCAATTCCTCGATAAACGCTGCAGTTTCAGCCGCGTTTTTATGCATCTTCCAATTTCCGGCGATTATTATTTTACGCTGAGACATCAACGTTTCCTTTCATAATTCATACCCTGATAAAGCAGGAGCTAACTCAAACCTCCAGCGCTGCGACTCCCGGAAGAGTTTTGCCCTCCATGAACTCCATGAAGGCTCCACCACCCGTGGATATGTAAGATATCCTGTCTGTGACACCGGCTTGTTTTACCGCTCGCACCGAATCCCCTCCTCCCACGACCGAGAAAGCGGACGCGTTGGCTACAGCCCTGGCTATTTCCATGGTTCCTTTCTTGAACGCCTCACTCTCGAAAACGCCCATAGGCCCATTCCAGACTATGGTTCCCGCCTTGGAGATTTCCTTCTCGAATTCCTTCACTGTTAATGGCCCGATGTCCAAAGCCATCCTGTCAACAGGGAGGTCCTTGACTTCATAAATCTTTGCAGAGGCTTCATCCTCGATACCGGGAGAAGCCACTACGTCCACCGGTAGACATATCCGGCCGCCATTTTTCTTTGCAGAGGCCATGATTTCTCCGGCCGTCCCGATCATGTCCGCTTCGACGCGAGACGCTCCAAGGTTGAAGCCCTGGCAAACCAAAAATGTGTTGGCCATACCTCCGCCGATCAGAATGCAGTCCATGCGTTGAACGATATTTTTTAGCACTTCTATCTTGTCCGATACTTTGGCTCCACCGAAAATAGCCAGAACCGGTTTAGCTGGATTCGAAAGAGCTTTCTCGAGATTGTCGAGTTCTTCCTTCATCAACAATCCAGCGGCCTTTTCGGCAACCAGACCGGGAACTCCGACTGTCGAGCAATGGGCCCTATGGGCAGTGCCGAAAGCGTCATTGACATATACATCTGCTAATGAAGCCAGTTGTTTGGAAAAGACGGGGTCATTTTTTGTCTCTTCCGCATGAAACCTGAGGTTTTCCAAAAACAATATATCGCTATCGCCCATTGAGGCCACTGCTTTTTCGACTGCCTCACCTACACAGTCATCCACAAATTGTACCTTTTTACCGATCAGTTCCTCTAGCTTTGCCGCTACCGGTCTTAGGCTCATTTCAGGTTTCCGCTCCCCCTTGGGACGACCAAGGTGAGACGACAAAATACACTTTGCTCCCTGAGATATGGCATAATTCAAAGTCGGCAGCGCTCGGGTTATTCTCGTGGCGTCCTTTACTATTCCAGCGCTGTCCAAAGGGACGTTAAAGTCGAAACGGAAAAAAACCCTCTTCCCCTTTATATCCAGGTCTTTAATACTTTTTACAGGCATTATCGACGTCTCCCGGTGCTTAGTTAGCCTGAGCTAAAACCGGCCCCTGCACTGCCTGGCGCGGCGGGCAACGGACCGGTATTAGCTCATTTCAAAATGTTGATAAATCTATTTGGCCTTCTCTCCGGCGTAGGCAGCTAGATCGACCATTCTAGTGGAATAACCTGTTTCATTGTCATACCAAGATAGAACCTTAACCATATTATCAGTCACCATCATGGTTGAAGCCGCGTCAAAAAGCGATGAATAACTGCTATTGATAAAATCCGAACTTACCAGAGGCTCATCAATATATGCCAGTATACCCTTCATCCTGCCTTCAGAAGCCTTCTTCATGGCGGCATTAACCGATTCGACCGTGGCGGGTTTCTTTAAAATGGCGGTCAAATCGACAATGGACACGTTAGGAGTCGGAACCCGGATCGACAGCCCGTCCAGTTTTCCTTTAAGCTCCGGAATGACAAGACCAATGGCCACCGCCGCGCCCGTGGTGGAAGGTATCATGTTTATGGCGGCCGCTCTCGCTCTTCTAAAATCACTGTGGACGGTGTCCAGCAGACTTTGATCCATGGTATAGGAATGAATGGTGTTCATCATTCCCTTTTCAATACCGTACTCATCATGCAGGACCTTTACGAGTGGAGCCAGACAGTTCGTGGTACACGACGCGTTTGAGAAAACATCATGCTTTGCAGGATCATAAGAATCTTCATTGACTCCCATGACGAATGTGCCGTCAATTCCTTTTCCCGGAGCTGATATGATAACCTTTTTGGCACCGGCCTGAATATGCTTGCCGGCCTTGTCCTTGTCCCTGAAGATGCCGGTGCATTCCATGACAACGTCTATTTTGAGGCTGGCCCATGGAAGATTCAACAAATCGTCCGTGATTTTCAAGGCGTGGATTTCTTTCTTGTCCACTATCAGTTTAGAGTCCGTGTAAGACACTTCGCCCGGATAAGGACCGTGAACTGAATCTCGTTTGAACAAAAAAGCCATCAATTTCGGATCCATTCTATCATTTACGGCCACTACCTCTACCTTAGGATTGGCAAGGGCGCACCGCATAACCTGACGACCAATACGTCCAAACCCATTAATTGCTATTCTGACAGTCATAGGAAACCTCCCAGTGTAATTAAGCGCCACAAAATACTATTTTATTTTAGACATACAGTCAATTGCTAATAATTTCTTTTCTTGAGTTTTTAAGCAATTTCGGGTATATCAAATGGTAAGGGCGACGTTTAAATCTGCCGTCTCAGGGACGCCAGGCAAACTTCGTCTAATGTATCCACTGAGGGCTATGGGCCAAACTCGCGTTCTTGATGAGTCGTTGAGTGAGCGGCTATGATAAGATTGAAACGTCTTTTTATTTTTTATTTTTTGACCTTGTGCTTCATTTCCCACTACAGCATTCAGGTGGTGAACGCCCAAGACTCGTCATCCAATCCCTGGAAAATCTCCAGTGTTAAAATCTGTAAGTCTTCAGGTGGAGCCGTATACCCCACTATTGAGGCTATAGGCGTATATCCCGTCTACACTTTTTTCATTCCCAGACCGGTTTGGACCGTCAACGGAGTTGTAGTGGAGGCTTCGCCGGTTTACCAATCCGGAAGACTTGTGGCGTTCCAGCTCATGAATGCAGGGTCAAATCTAAAAAATGGCGCCAAAAACACGGTCAAGTTTGCATTACCTGAACACAACGGCTCGAGAGTATTCCTGTTTGATCCATCCAGATTTGGCCCCGGCGAGTGTTACGAATTCTTTTAGAGTTGACTCCTCATTGCATAGCTGTCTCTTAAGGTGGGCATTTAGCGCAAATTGACTTGAATAAAGTTGTGCTCAGGTATCGGTCTCCGCGGTCCGGGAGTATGCAGACCACCGTGCCACTATTGAGACTACGCGACGCCTGAACAGCGCCGTAAACCGCCGCCCCTGAACTCATCCCGACAAAAATCCCTTGCGTCAAGGCCAGCCATCTTGTGGTGTCATAAGCCTGATCATCATTGACGTAAATGATTTCATCTATCCTGGAGCGATCATAAATTTTTGGCACAATGGCCTCGGTCATGTTTTTGAGACCCTGAATTGTGTGTCCCACTACGGGCTCCACTCCGACAATGAGAATCTTCGGATTGTATTCCTTCAATCTCTTTGAAATGCCCATGAGAGTTCCGGTAGTCCCCATACCGGCCACAAAAATGTCAATCTCAGCCCTGGTCTGTTCTATAATTTCAACAGCTGTAGTCATATAGTGGGTTTCCCAGTTGTACCGGTTTTCAAACTGGTTGGGCATGAAATATTTTTCCGGGTCTGAATTAAATATTTCGTGGGCCCTTCTAATTGCGCCATCGGTCGCTGCGCATGATTCAGTGATTTCAAGTTCCGCCCCAAAAGCTTTCAAAGTATTGCGCCGTTCCTGACTGACGCATCCCGGTAGTGTCAGCAGGCATTTGTATCCTTTACACGCAGCCACCATGGAAAGCCCTATTCCCGTGTTGCCGGAGGTTGGCTCCAGTATTATCTGATCCGGCCGTATCGAGTGCTCTTCCTCCGCTTTCCTGATCATGTAAGCCGCAATCCTGTCCTTGATGGAACCACCGTGGTTGTTACCCTCAAGTTTTCCCATGATCCGTACACGTGGATTGCTATTGGGATTGTCAATCTCAACCAGGGGCGTATTTCCAATCAAATCTAAAATACCCATTTTGATCTCTCGCTCAGCCAACTTTTAGGGATCCCGCCAAAAACAGAATCCGTTTGAAAAACCCCCGCCTCTATTTTTGAGGGCTGTCAACCACCAGATTTAACTGAATTACCTCAATCCATGTATCCACAGCCATCAGGCACATTTTTAGCACGCCGTCACACCATAAAGCAATTTTTTTACATACGGCCGTAGGCATCTTTTAAACTTGATTGTTTAAGTCCTCATGTTATATAATGGCGACATACCTGTTTATTTTGGAGTCGTTGTTTATGAGAAGCTTTTACGTCAAAAGCCTGCGTGGGATGGTTTTGTTTGCTCTGGTTCCCGCCTTTATTCTTGTGTTATCTTCCGTCCATGCTGTTCATGCCTCCTTCAACGTAAAAGAAGACGGTTTTTCCATATCGAATGCGCCCGGCTACTGTTTTGCCATGGCTGCTTTTTCAAAATGGTATTACCTCAACAGGCAATCACAGGCGCCTTTACGCAAGACACTCACAAAGCAGACTCAAACCAGAATTGCCAAGGAACTTCAGGAGTTTTACAGCAAGAACCTCATTAAGATTCAGGCGGACTACTGCAACAGGAACAACGGAAATCAATCCTCCTCGTTCAGAAGATTTCTTGTTGGTTTGAGTGCTGGAGAACCCAGAATAGTGTTGCTGATGAACAAGAGTTCGGCGGGAGCGGTACTGCACGCTGTCTTAGCTTATGCGTGGCTCCCCGATGGGAATATCCTGAAGATCTATGATCCTAATTACATTCATGAGGAGCGTTACCTGGATCTGGACAAACAGACTTATACGTCGCTGGACATTACCTACCACTCCATCTGCTTCCCCGAGGCCCTGGAATATCACCCCGGGCTGCTGACCAAAATGGAATACCTCAACGCGTATCATGGGATCGCCCGGAGAACTTCCGCCGGTCCGGTCGCTGATCCCGAATACAGAAGGGCGTCGGCCCCCTCTATGGTTTCTGACCGCTAATTTAGAAACCGAACGCGACTCCTGCCGAAAAACCGGTCAGAGTGAACATCCATTCATTATTTAATTCCTGGTTGTCTTCAACACTCTGGGTCATCCGATTGGAAAAGCTGAAATTGAGTTGGATATCAGGATAGACTTCCCAGGTTGAAGATACCTTGTTTAACGATACAAATCCCCGTGTTATGAGACTCATAGCCTCAAACTGCCACCTGAATTCAAGACCGTGGGGCGCAAGAAATCTCAACTCCATTCCTACTGTTGGATAAAAAATATCCAGCTTTCGTGAATTTGATTCCAGGATTCCTTCTTCAGTGGTGCTGTTCAGCGTAGCTCCAAATCTCACATAATTGAACCCTAATGCCGGCGACAGTCTGATTGATCCCTCTTCGTAGGCTCTGTAAGCATAAAAAAAACGCAGCCAGTTAAATTCAATTTTCGAGGAGATCAATGTTCCTTCAGTATAGAGCTGGTTATGAAAGAGGAAATCCCTGGTGATCTTTCTCAGACCGGTAGGCATGAATGTAGAGTAATCGAGGCTGACAAAATGATTATCAAAAATTGTGCCCTCGACTCCCATGGTAACGGCCTCGGACTGTGTCATTCCCAGGTCTGAATAAGCATCGACCTTGGAACCTGAGCCCGGCCTGCCTCCTGCTGGAATCAGAAAATCACCGGTTACATAATAATAGCCCCAATCGAGCCCTGTGAAAAAACGGGCGGATGGAAATAATCTAAATGATTCCTGAGCAAGCGCTTCCGAGCATGAACTCAGCAGCGTAAGCCCCGTCAGGAACAAGAACACACTCAGTTTCGTTAAATACGCCATTCACACCGTTACCTCTCAGCTTAACCCTATCGTTAGAACGCGTTATATACCGGAAGGCCTGCCGTCTCAACAAATATTTGGGATAAAATGGAATTATAGAAAACAGAAAAGACGAAAAAAAAGACCGAAGGCCTGAGGCCCTCGGTCTTCCTGCGTAGTTTGTATGCGGCGACGATTCCCATCAATCGGCGCCATTTACCTTTTCCTCGTGCGATTACCCGCTCTCCTACAAAAAAACCAAACCTAATACACTTTCTACAAATTCCAATATTTCATAAATACAGAACTACCGGTTAAAAAACCTGACCATTCATACAAAAAAGCCCAATCAGGCCTCTCCCATGATCCCGGTGTTAGCCCGCACGCCCGTATTTTCCAATTTTAGTTCTTCGATAATCGAGGCTATTTCCGCATGCAAAATTTCCAGCTGCCAGTTAAAATAAATATCTTCACCAAAATCTCTGATTAACTGTTTCTGAGCCTTTATGTAATCCTTGGCCTGAACGGCTCCGCTGAAGACATGAATAGGATTGATGAGTGTGGCGATAACTTCTTCCTGGCGCTCTTCTTTATTTTCCAGCTTGTCGAATTTTCGGCTCATGCTGCCTTCCTTGTTATTATTCATGCCTCTTGACAGTGCAACGCCGGCGCCAAAACCATTCACACCCATTTTGTATAGAAAAACCCTTTAGTTATACGGCCCTGAAAAAAAGACTGACCGATTCAAATTGTACAATATACGACATATTTGAGATCGTCATCTGAGTATATTCCAATAGAACCAGATGGTTATGCTACTGTCCTAAAAACGCCATATCCGTCGTGATTCGCGCGGACACCCAGCTCACAGATTATTTGACGACTCTAGTTGACTAAATTATAATGACTCCAATGAAACTGAAAAGTTCATGAATTTTAAGTCTGTAGTTTTTTGACGGAGGCTGATCCATGATGCCTGGACCATGGGAACTCATTTTAATTCTTTTGATAGTAGTCATGATATTTGGGGCGAAACGAATTCCTGAAATCATGGGCGGACTTGGTAAGGGTATTAAATCATTTAAGAAAAGTATGGACACCGAGGACGCGCCCGAGCCTGCGCAAGCGGCTCCTGTGGTGGACTCTCCTAAAGAGAAGACCGAAGTAAAATAACGCGTTTATTTTCTGACCGATTTTCTCCTTCCAGGCTCTTTCCAGGCGTCTGTTCTCTTTTTCAGCAGTCCCTCATGCGGTTCTCATGAAAAAAAAAGACCCAGATGGCGCTAAAAAAGCATTGCCCTCATCAATATTTCTGTTGTTTGGCGATGAGTACCTGGTGAAAACGGCTGCGCGTGATTTCTGCGCTGAATTAAGCGGTCCAAAGGAGGAAAAGGCTGCGGTTGTCACTCTGGACGGCGCCTCTCTGGATTATGGTCAGCTCGTATCCGAGGTTTTTACTCCGTCATTATTCTGCTCGGACAAGGTGATATTTCTCGAACAAACCCTGATCTTTTCGGGAAAGAGCAATTTCGGCAAACTCATTTCAAAAACATGTGAGAACTGGAGGTCTGGCGAGAAAACATCTTCTATCAGGAACTTCGCCCAACTATGTTTAGCGGCCAATATCGACTCTCAAAATTCCATGTTCGACCTCTCGGAACTGGAAGAGGCTATTGGAACGACCCTCCCCGAAAATGACAAACAGACCCTTTCCGAAGTAGCTAGCGCCTTTATGATGGATCCTCCTGTCTTGCGTGTCTTGCAGGATGATTCTGTGCTGATTGACCTCATCAGTTCTCCATTGCCTGAGGGTGTCACACTTGTTTTTACGGCGTCAGCAGTCGATAAGAAAAAGAAGCTTTACAAGGCGGTTGAGAAGCACGGGAAAATAACCGAATTTACCCCGCTCCAGGAAAAGTACAGCTCAGGCCTCCAAAAAAACTATTTCAGGAAACTGGTTAACGATTTTTTGTCGCAGCATGGACGAACCATAGCGCCCGATGCGCTTAACAAGATGTATGAACGTTCAGGAAAGGATATTCGGCGGATTCATTCCGAGTTGGAAAAGATCGTCACATTCATAGGAGAACGTAGGCAAATAACGATCCGTGATGTCGAAGAATTATTTTTGGATTTTCACGAGGCTATGTTTTTCGACTTTCTCACCGTTTTGAGAACGGCAGACATCAAAAAATGTTTACCTGCGCTTCACGACAATCTCAGGATAGTTGCCCATCCACTTCAGACTCTGGCGGCCACAGCATCTGAATTCAGGAAAATCATCGCAGCACGTGAGTTGCTGTTTTCAGAGCTGAAAAACAACTGGAAATCAAACATCACTTATGAACAGTTCGTGATCCTGATGAAAGACTTCCGTTCAACACATTCGACAGCTTCTTCCAAATCAAAGTTCAATCCTGTCCAGATGAAGGATTACCCCCTCTATTTAACGCTAAAGACTGCCCAAAACTACACGATGGAGCAACTGACCCACGTGATGGAGTCGGTCCTTGAGGCTGAGACCACCATGAAATCGACTCGTATAGGTTCAGTCAGCCCGGAAAGCGTGCTTCAGGAGCTTGTCCTGAAGATATGCCGCCTGGGTTCAAAAAAACAGCCTGGTCGACCAGGTTAGCCCAACACGTGTTTTCAGCTCTTTTTATCGGCTATGTAAGTAGGCGCGTTTTTTGCCGTTTTCCCCTTGAGATGGCTGTGATAGTATTCGTAAGTGAGAGGCTTACCGCTTCCCAGAGTTTGTGAATTGACCACTTCTCCCACGAAGATCGTGTGAGTTCCTACCCCCAGATAGTTAACCACATTACATTCCAGGATTCCCAGCGCATGTTCGGTCACCAGAGGGCATCCGGTAATTCCCAGGATATGAGCGGTTTTTGCGAGTTTATCGACATCCCTGCCTGACTTGAAACCGAACAATCCTATCAGGGTCATCGGTGTGTCTTCAGACAGCACGGAAACTCCAAAAACTCCGCTTCGAAGAATGTAGTCGTGAGTCAGATTCTTCCTGTTCACTATCACGGCAAATTTTGGAGGTTCAGAGGTGACCTGCAAAACCGTATTGACAACTTGACCGTTCCCTTTTTCTCCATCCACGGAGGTCACAATATATAGCCCGTAGCTTATGTCCCTGAAAACATCCTCAGACAAATTTGCTGTCATGCCCTAATCATCCTTTCATTACCCAAAACCTGATTCAGAACCATTCCCGGCAAGTTTGACACGGAACAAAATCCGTAAGGCTAACTCCCTTATATGCTGGATAAGTTGAAAATGTTTTTTTTGCAAGACATAACAAAAGAACCGATCTTGATTCAAAACAGGAATCAGGTTTTATGCGCTTTCAGGAACGGTGTCATTTCTGACGCCTTTAAGCCGCTTAATGTTCATAAATTAATGCCTAAGTCCAAATATTGTGATATAAAAATATCGTCTTATGTGGTTTGCTTTGACCATTTCAAACAAAAGCATTTTTTTTGTACGCTACCACGATTTGTCGGCACGGAGTTTTTTCATGTCTTTTATGCCAACTTTTTCATCACTGGACGAACTTTCACATATTCAGCTTGAGGGCCTGAAATGGACCGTGAATCACGCCTATAGAGGTTCAGGGTTTTACCGGAATAAACTCGATTCCGCTGGGATTTCGCCTCAGGACATCAAGTCTCTTGACGATTTGAAAGGCCTCCCCTTCACAACATCTCAGGACCTCTCCGATGACTATCCGTTTCCCCTGCTTTCAACCCCAATGTCCGGGGTTGTTCGCATTCACGCTTCATCAGGGACAACTGGCAAGCGCAAGGTGTTGTGTTACACCCAGAAGGACCTCGATGACTGGACGCATTTTTTTGCACGCTGTTATGAGATGGCGGATCTCACTGCAGAAGACAAGGTTCAGATTTGTGTAGGTTATGGAGTGTGGACAGCCGGGGTTAGTTTTCAGAGCGGTTGTGAGAAGTTTGGGGCTATGGCCATACCCGCGGGTCCCGGCAACCTCGAAATGCAGATGGAATTCCTGGTGGATTTTCAGACCACAGTCATGTGCTGTACCGCCTCGATGGGACTCCTATTGGCAGAAGAAGTGGAGCGGCGCGGTTTGAGGGACAAGATCAGTTTGAAAAAAATGATTTATGGATCCGAAAGATCTTCAGACGCCATGCGTGCGAGAATACGCCGTTTGCTTAACCTGACCGACATGTATGATATCCCTGGAATGACCGAGTTGTACGGACCCGGAACCGGACTGGAATGCAGGGCTCACGACGGCATACATTATTGGGCCGATTACTATATTCTTGAAATCCTTAATCCTGAAACTCTTGAACCTGTAGAGGACGGAGAAGTCGGAGAAATGGTCATCACGACATTGAGGAAAGAAGCAGTTCCTTTAATAAGGTATAGGACGAGAGATCTTACCGCCTTGAAGAAGGGGGCTTGTTCCTGTGGCTCTCTGCTGCCAAAACATGACAGAATTCTTGGAAGATCGGACGACATGTTCATTGTCAAAGCCGTGAATGTCTATCCCGGACAGATAGATAACGCGCTGGGTAAAGTGCCGGGGATCAGCTGTGAATACCAGGTTGTTCTTGACAGAGTTGACGGAAAAGACGTCATGCGTCTGCGTGTTGAAGGCGCCCGCGGACTGGATCTGTCTCAAACAAGTGATGTGGCAAAACTTGTGAAAGACACAGTACGAAGGCGAATTCTAGTGACTCCAGAGGTGGAAATAGTCCCCAACGGAACTCTTCCCAGGAGTGAACGCAAGACCAAGCGGGTTATCGACAATCGGGAGAATTGAGAACGAAAGCTGCCTCTCAAGATTCAACCGTAATTCAGGTCCTAGTTATCTTGTTGATTATACTGGCTTATCAGGGCCTGAACTCACATAACTATTGTGTTTTATAGTGTTTTACACGATAATTCACACAACTTGACTAATATGAGAATCTCTCAGGAGGATCAATGGGTTCGAAAAAGAAAGAAAAGGACGAAAAGAAAGAAAAACCTCTTAACGAATGGACCATGAAGGAATTGCGGGAAGAAGCTCTGAAAATAGCCAACGTTCAGGGTGTTCACGGTATGAACAAGCAGGAAATAACTGAGGCGTTGAGGATAGAGAAGGGTTTGCCTGCTCCTGAAAAGAAGAAGACTGTCATAATAAGACAGTCTAAGGAAAAGACCAAGGCTTTGATGGCAAAGCGAGATGAGGAAAGATCAGCGGGCGTTACCAGAAGCCGTTTGAATATACTCAGAAAAAAAATATCAAGAATAAAAAAGAAGACCCGTTTAGGATAACATTTATCCGAATAGACCACCAGTTGGTGTTTTGCTTTTGTATTCCCGCGGCGACACACGGTCAGACCTTGATCTTATGACTTCGCCCTTGTAAGTTCTGAAACAGTCATATAATCCGTGTGTCGTCCCTTTTTGGAAATGACCCCTCTCGGGCCTCCAGAAAGCTATGATGGCAAGAAACAGGCCTAATTATTCACATACCAAGCCTCCTCGCCAAAGAAAATTATTGACCTCGGTTTTGATTGGCTCAATTGCGGTATTATGTCTGGTGGCAGGATTTACGGCAGGGTTCAGATCACTGGTTCAGGGACCTGAATTAAAGAGGCATTTGACCTCAAGAATTCAGCGTTCACTGACATGCGACGTTTCAATTGAGCGCCTCAGCTTTAAATGGATATCTTTAACTTCGGCTTTGATAGAGTCACAGGATATAAAGATTGGAAATATCACCACCGATCCGTTCGAGCTGTCCATATCCAGGCTTGAAATGTCTCTTGATCTGCGGGGAATATTTTCGGGGATCCTGGATGTTGATTTCCTGAACATCAGCAATCCAAGAATAACACTAGACTCCAACTCCATAAAATCAGCCATTCCGAAACTGCACGCCGGGTCCGGATCGAAACTTGTCCTCAATCCCGTTGTAAAATCTCTGAGAATTATTGATGCTACAGTTTTGAACAGAAAAAAGTCAGGGGCCAACATCCACCATGAAACGCTTTTTTCAGGGATTGAGTGCAGCGCTGGAAATCTTGGCATGACAGGGGTTGAGCGATTTGAGGTCCACGGACTGTCTCATGAAGGGAATAAAAAAGGGAGACTGGAATTATCCGGAAATGTGGAACTCTCTGGAGATGCTGATGAATCTTATTCCAGGAAATCATTCATCAAATTCAGACTTCTGGATTACCCGATTTATCCGATTTCTAACCTTGTGGCGGGTTTTTTCCCGAATTTTTCTCCGCTGCGGGGTATTGCAAACGCCAACATACAGATCAACGGCGCATGGGAAATGTGGAAACTGGTTGGGACGCTGGAAATCAACAATTTTTCCCAATCGACCAACAGGCATACGGGGGTGGTTCATTCCGATCGAATTTCGACCAGTATTGATGGTTACAGGGACGCGAACCGGATTTCCATAACTATGCCCTCTCTAAGCGCGCCCGGCATCGACGCTTCCGTAGAAACGAATTTCCATGATTTGGGCTCTGAAAATGCTCATGTCGCAATTAGCGTTCGAAAGGCCGAAATCAACCTCGACGAAGCAATTAAGGTTGCTCCATTAAAACTTTTGGCGCCGCTGGATCAGGAACGGATTCAAAACGCCGGCATCAAAGGCAAAATCAAGATTCTTTCGGCTTCATGGAATCACAGACTGAACTCTCAAAAAAAACCACAGCCATTCTGGACAAATCTTGTGGTGGACGCCAGTTTGAATCGGGTGACCGCCTTGATACCCGGTTTTGAAATACCATTCGAGAACACAAGTGGATCATTTCGCCTGAATTCCAATGAAGCCCTTTTTAAAGGGATCAATGTGACAATAGGCAGTTCTCCCATTGTCATGAACGGTTGGCTGAGCAACCTGGCGACCAGGCCCAAAATGGATCTGTTTGTATCTATGAAAGCCCAGGCTTCAGACTTGATGAAGTTGATATCGAGCAATGCGTGGGGTGGAAAATTCGATCCTTGTCTAAAATGGATTCAGGACCCCGGCGGAACAGTATCCGTAACAATGGATTTAAAGGGAGATATTGAGAAACCCTCCATGAAGGGACAAATCGATATTGATGATTTTAATTTCAAAACTGAAAACATTGCTTTGCCCTTCCGAAAAATATCAGGAAGTTTGAGGTTTAGACCTTCATCAGTTTCCACTGCGGGTATCAAGGGTTTTGTCGGGGAAAGCCCTTTTGAGTTAAAAGGAACGCTATCAGACAAGGATTCTCACGCTAATCTGGACATGAAACTGAATTCCGGCGATCTAAGGAGACTGAACTTTATCGGCGCTGGATGGTCATTCGCAGGATCGGCCCCGGTGAATCTGAACATGAAGGGCCGTTTACCCGACCTGAATTTTAGCGGAAACATGGATTTTAAGACTCTGATCATAATCAAGGACGCATGGGTTAGAAAACCTGCCGGAGTTGCCCTGAACTTTGAATTTTCGGGATTCAGAAACGCAGAAGGATTTACAGTGGATGACGCCTACCTGGTATCAGACGCCAGCAGGATTTCAACAAGGGCCCATTTGAGAGAGGACGGTAGATTTCATGCTTCCATAAACCTGCCTCCCAAGGGCATTCCGACCAGCGACCTCACCTGGATAACGGACCCGGCCCTCGAGCTACAACCAGGTGGGAGGATAGAAGGGGACGTGGTCCTGAAAAAGGATAAGAATCAGGAAACGGAGGTAGACGCTAATTTCACCTTAAATCATGTCTCGCTCCGTTTGCCGAGAGCAAAAAAAAGAACGGAAGGCATTACCGGGGCAATTCAACTCAAAGGCAAGACCCTTCAGATAAATGTTGAACGCTCCCGAACGGGATCCTCAATTATATCTGCAGATCTGATGATAACCGACTTTACCCATCCAAGATTCAGGGCTGGATTTGATTGTGAGTTTCTCGACACAACTGATTTCATGGACCAGACCGGACAGGCGACTGCAATGAGCTGGATAGACTGGATCAGAGCCAATTCGGTTATAAAATTTCTCAATCAAAGCCGTGGTAACATATCTCTGAAAGTAGCCAAAGGAAAAACAGCGTATAGGACCTTCTCCGATTTTAGGGCCGATTTTGAAGGGGCCAACGGTATGCTGACCGTCCCAAAATGGCAAATGAATTTTGGCGACGGGACATTGAGGGGAACTGCCTCACTCGATCTCAGACCTACAACCACTCGACCTTTGAAGATTGAATTTCAGGGAGATCAGCTGAATTTTGACCGCATATTCGTATCCGATCCAAACCGTGTAAAACTTGATGGAGAGCTGGTATCCCAGGGTTACATGGAATGGCGTATCCGCTCCGGTCTTGAAAATGGAGGACTTTACAAGACGGGAAATATGGAAGTGAGGGTCACCAACGGGACGATATACCGTTTTGAAATCCTATCGAAAATATTCTCTCTGATAAATCTGGGCTCGATCCTCAGAGGACGTTTACCGGACATGATAGGACAGGGTTTGACGTTCCAGAGAATGAACTGGAAAATGGACATCTTTGACAATAAATGGAAGATCAAGGATCTAAAATTTTATTCGGACGCTGCCCAGATAAACGCTTCGGGTATGTATTTCAGCGATCAGGGTCGAGTCGATTTCAAGGTGGATGTCGCTCCACTCGTCGGATTTGACACTATTCTGTCGGGACTGTTCGGTAATCTCATAACTCGGGATGGAAAAATTCTGAATACTACCTTCAGGGTTCGAGGTCTTTCAAACTCCCCTGATGTTCGCCTTGAGCCATTTGAGAATCTGAAACAGGAGTTGAAACCTGGTGGATGACCTGACCATTTAAAGCAGGCTTGTTTGAACGGCCTCAGGCAAGAGCCTGAAACTTCTGCGATGAACCCTGCACGGGCCATGAATCTCTATTGCTCTCTGATGAGCCTTGGTGCCATATCCTTTGTGTTTGGAAAAACCATAATCGGGAAATTCTCTGTCCAACTCCTCCATGATCCGGTCTCTGGTCACTTTTGCAACTATACCGGCCGCTGCTATCGACATGGACTGTTTGTCACCTTTGATGACGGATAGCTGGTTGCAGGGGAGATCAAGTTTTATGGGCCCGTCAATCAGTAAATAATCCGGCTGAACCTTCAGTCGGACCACCGCAGTCTTCATCGCCACTCTTGTGGCCTGAAGTATGTTTATACGGTCAATTTCTTCTGGTTCGATAACGCCAATGCCAACTGACCTGGCTCGGGCGAATATGACTTCAAATAGAATGTTGCGTTTTTTTTCTGAGAGGACTTTGGAATCGTCGAGACCGGGGATAAGCGAAAGGTCGGCAAAAATGACCGCTGCGGCAACTACTGGACCTGCCAAAGGACCACGACCAGCTTCGTCGATTCCAGCCACCAATAGAGCCCCTGCGGCTAAAGCCTGCTCTTCAAATTTACTCGATGGCGCCATAGACGAAACCGGTCGTGATTCCAAAGACAAATTCTAGTTGTATGATTTTTCCTTGATCCTGGCGGCTTTGCCCCTAAGTTTGCGGATATAATAAATCTTGGCCCTTCTCACTTTACCACGGGTAACTACCTCAACCTTTTCAATCATGGGTGAGTCACGCGGAAAAACTCTTTCCACCCCTATGCCGTAGGACACCTTCCTCACGGTATAACTGGATCCAGGACCCCTGTTGTTTATGGCAATGACTGCGCCTTCAAAAACCTGGATTCTCTCTCTGTTGCCTTCCACAATCCTGACGTGAACCTTAACGGTATCACCAGGACGAAATGTCGGCAGATCCATTCGGGTCTGCTCAAAAGCTAAGCGATCTATAACATTCATAGTGTCTCTCCCGACTATATATTCTGTTCCGTTTTGATTTCTTCCAAAAGTTTCAACTCTTGCTTGTCCAGGATCCGGTCTTTGAGCAGGTCCGGTCTCATGACCAAAGTTTTGGCCATTGCCTGCTTCTTGCGCCAAACCCTGATTTTTGCATGATGCCCTTCCAGCAGTATGTCCGGCGTTTCGAGACCCTCGAACACCCTGGGCCTGGTATATTGGGGATATTCAAGCAAGCCGTCATAAAAGGACTCCCCATCAATCCGGCTGTCAGCTCCCAAAACACCCGGAATAAGCCTGACAATCGAATCCAGAATTACCATCACCGCAGTCTCACCACCTGAAAGAATGAAATCGCCTATTGAAATCTCATCGTCTACAAAATTTCTTACGCGTTCATCAATTCCTTCATATCGTCCACACACAAAAATTATGGACTCAAGGTCGGCCAACTCCTGAACTATTTCCTGAGTGAGCTTTTTGCCCTGAGGAGTCGTGAGGATAACTCTTGATCGCGGTAACGATTCACGAGCTGAGCGGATAGCTTTGACTATCGGCTCAGGTTTCATGATCATGCCCGTGCCACCACCGTATGGGTAATCGTCGGTTGTCCGGTGACGATCATTGGTGAAATCTCTCAAATCAATAGTGTCAAAGGTCAATAACCCGGCATCCATGGCTCTGGCCGGGTTTCCATATTTCATGAACGAGTCAAAAATCCCTGGAAAAATTGTTATGACCCTAACATCAAGCATTAGGGATAAGACCTTCCATAGGATCCACCTGAACTTTTTTTGTGGCTAGGTCTATCTCTGTGACCACATCGTCTATAAACGGAATAAGGACCTCTCCACAGTCGCCATTAACCACAAAAACGTCATTGGCGCCTGTGGCCATTATCTCGGTGATCTTGCCCAGGTGTCGGCCGCTTTTGGTAAAAACATCCAGCCCGATTAATTCAAAGTAATAGTACTCGTCTCCGTCTTTGGCCGGGAGATTTCGCTCCGACGTTTGGATCAACTGGCCGGAAAACTCAGACGCCTGTTCGGGAGTGTTTATTCCATCAAACAAGACTAAAACAGACCCTTTGTGAACCCGGATCTGTTTTATGGTCATTCGTTTTTCTTTTACCTGAAGCCATTCGGACTTTTCAAAAGCCTCGAATGTCTCCGTGTAGGCCTGAACCCTTATTTCGCCCTGTATGCCAAATGGCTTCTGCAATCGACCTATCACTATAAGCCCGTCGTTAGACATCAGATATCAGAATCAACAGCCGGAATTTCTCATTCGACGATTTCAAGCGCAACTCGAGTTTTTCTCTTGGTTGAAGCAGCGTTGAGCACTGAACGGATAGCTTTGGCGGTGCGTCCGTGTTTACCTATTATTTTTCCGAGGTCCGACTGAGCTACTCTCAGTTCCAGAATAACCGCCTGTTCGGTTTCGGTCTCCGAAACACTAACCTCGTCCGGATTGTCTACCAGAACTTTCGCAATGAATTCCGCAAGCTCTTTCATCTACGCCTCGAAGGTTGTTTGAATGACACGGTCTGCACTACGTGAATCAGACGCCGGCGGCGTTTGATGAAATCCTGAACAGTTTGCGCACGGTGTCCGACATTTCAGCGCCGCGCTCAACCCATGATTTGATGCCTACAACATCTAGCTTTAAACCGTTTACTTTGTCCCGAGGATCATAAGTGCCCAACTTTTCCAGGAACCTGCCATCCCTCGGGTATAGGGAATCAGCCACTACTACTCGATAAAACGGTTTTTTCTTGGATCCGTGTCTCGCAAGTCTTATTTTGACAGCCATATATGAATCGACCTCCACAGGGTTCATAGTCAATATAATCGAACTATATTAATCAAGGTATTTTCATCCGTCAAGAACAAATATCAGAAATCACGCGGATTAAGGTCATCCTGTTTCGGAAGGAGTGGCAAAAGGCATTATTTTTGAGATGAAATTTTGTTCAAAAAGCCTGAATTCAATTATATTAACCGATAATGAAAAAGTTTTCCTATAATCAATTGATCATCTTTACGCGATATCCGCGTCCAGGATTCTCAAAAACCCGTTTGATTCCGGCTCTTGGTGTGGAAGGGGCCGCCAGCATACAGAAAGCGCTCACCGAATTAACTCTTAAAAAGATTTTCCCTTTAGTAGAGTCGGGTTTCATCCAGGCGCGTGTATCCTTTGACGGATGTTCACATGACGAAATACAGCAATGGTTGGGTTTCGGACTCGATTACGAACAGCAGGCCGACGGAGACCTGGGACATAAAATGGCGATGGCCTTCGACAAGGCCTTTGAAGAAGAGGCTGTGTCACGAGCCGTGATAGTCGGGACTGATCTCCATGATCTCACTACAGACATTTTATCGGAAGCATTCGAAGCCCTTCGAAACAGGGACCTTGTTATAGGGCCGGCAACTGACGGCGGTTACTACCTTATTGGCATGAATTCACCACATCCTGAACTTTTTGTTGATATCAACTGGGGGAGTAGCAGGGTATTTGAGCAGACCAGGGGCGTAGCGGATGCTGTGAAACCGAGCGTGCATGCGCTGCCTATGTTGAATGACATAGACAGGCCTGAAGATCTGGCTTTTCTGAAAAAAGAATTCTTGAATTCAATTTTGGCTGTTTAATGACACCATCCAGGATAAGCATTATCATACCCACACTCAACGAAGCTTTGAATCTGGAGGCCTGCGTAAAGGCTCTGGGAAAGTCTGAGAACTTCGAATTGATAGTAGTGGACGGGGGCAGTCAGGATGAGACGACAACCATAGCGAAGGAATTGAAGGCGACGGTTCTTTCTACTAATGCCTGCAGGGCCATGCAGATGAATGCGGGGGCCAAGGCCGCCACAAATGATATTTTCCTTTTTCTGCATGCCGACACCATTGTGCCGGAGGACTGGCCGGATATTGTCCAAACCACTTTACAGATTAATGGAATAGCTTTAGGCGCTTTTCAGTTTGCGCTTGATGATTCAGGAACACGTTTCGGAGTTGTCCAGAGACTGGCCAATTTCAGATCAAAATTTTTTCAGATGCCTTATGGTGATCAAGGCATGTTCGTCACCCGGGATGTTTTCTACAGGGTCGGTGGTTTTCCTGAAATCACTATCATGGAAGATTATGCCTTTTGCAGGGCTGTCCGGAAATTTGGCGGAATTAAAACCGTCAATTCCAGGGCGATCACCTCTGGCCGGAGATGGCGGAAACTGGGGTTTTTTAGAACTACATTGGTCAACCAGCTAATTATAGCTCTTTTTAACATTGGAGTATCTGATAAAGTTCTCAGAAGAATTTATGATTCGGCGAAATAGGAGTGGCGACATGATTAATATGGGTTTGGGGTCGATCTTATGAGATGCCTCATCACCGGGGGAAGCGGTTTTGTGGGAAGTCATGTAGTTGAGGTTGCTCAAAAAAGGGGATGGGATGTCATTTGTCCGGTGCGTGACACCGCTTCAACACGATACCTGAAGGATATAAAGGTAAAAAAGCTCCATCTGTTTGAGCTTGAATCCGAACTCCGGAGGTCGCCTGACATTGATTACATGATTCATGTGGCCGGTGCTACCAGGGCATTGAGCCCACAGGAGTATGATGATGGAAATGTGGAATTTACGCGCTGGCTCATTCAATTGCTGATTGACAACGGAGCATCGAGAAACCTCAGGAGATTTGTTCTGGTCAGTTCCCAGGCAGCCGCCGGACCTTCCAGAAAGGACTACGATCCCGTTTCAGAGCAGGACGATCCTCATCCCGTTTCAGATTATGGCCGTTCAAAACTTCAGGGAGAAAAAGTCGCCTCGACCTTTAAAAAGGAACTACCAATCACGATTGTCAGACCACCTACTGTTTTCGGCCCCAGAGATACGGATGTATTCGGGGTCTTCAAATCAGCCAGGTTCAGGATCACCCCCGTTTTGGCCGGACCTGACAGAATGGTAAGCATCATTTATGTCGAAGACCTGGCTGATGGAATAGTCACCTCTGCAGAATCTGTCGATGTCGCTTCCGGTGAAATCTTTTTTCTCGCCAACGAACAACCGGTTATATGGAGAGAATTTGCGCAACTGGTCGGACAAAGCATGGGATACAGACCGGTAGTGACACCCATTCCAATTGCCGTCATGAAACTGATCGCGAGGATCGGCGATATTACGGGAAAAGTGACTGGACAGCCTGCGTTGATCAGGTCAGAAAAAATAATGGAAATGGAACAGATCGCCTGGGTATGTTCGACATCCAAGGCTCGGGATGTCCTGGGATGGACAAGCGCCACTCCACTGGACGAGGCCATTTCCAGGACCAGGGATTGGTATTTCAGACAGGGTTGGCTTTAAAATGATTGATTACATAAAACCACACAAAGAAGGGAGCTTGACGAACCTGGACCTTAACTCCCCTTAAAATACTCTGAAGCTCGGTGAGTCTGAAAAGGCGTTGAACCAAAATTTTCACGGCTATGCGGCAAGTCTGAAATACTGGACCGCGCTGGTTTTCTTTTCCGGCTTCTTGTCCAACCGTGGAATGTAAAGCTTCAAGAGTTTGGCAATTTTTACGGCTATATCAGTGTTGTCATAATTGCCTTCGAAAAGGTGTGCTCCTGGACCGATCGCACGGGTGATCACCGGCTTTTCTGTATGGTTGTTTGAAGCCCATTCAACTTTTGCGCGCTGGCTCGTGATAACGCTTAAAGCCCTCAGTGATCCGGTAGTGTCATATTTTGAAGCCTTCTCATCAGCGGTTTTTCCAGCCGATTTCTCTTCTTGAGACCTCGTTTGAGCAGCCCGAAGTATCTCCATTTCTTCTGCCGTCAGTTCGAGCCCCGCATCTCTTAAAATGGATTCCAATTGTTCAGGATGCTTTTTCATTTTTTCTTCGATATGAGGCAGGCTGTTTTTCATTTGTGAAATTCGTTCGGGATCAATGCTGAATTCGCCTTCCCCTGACTGTTTGAGGCCACCTGTTTCATGGTCGCCCGTCACGACTATTAAAACGTTCGGATGGGTTTCCTGAAATTTCAGCCCTACTGAGACAGCGTCGTCAAATTCGAGGGTTTCCTCTATCATGGCCCTGATGTCATTCGCATGGCTGGCGTGATCAATGCGCCCGCCCTCTACCATAAGCAAAAAACCCTTGGGATTCCTTTCCACGATTGACAGCGCCGCCTGGGTTAGTTCAGCCAGAGTCGGCTGCCTGGAAGCGGAGACATTATTTTTGCGATCTATGGCATAGGGCATGTCACCGTCGGAAAACATCCCGAACAGTCTCCGGGTGTTTGACGAATTTATGGAGTTGAGTTCATAGAGGTTCTCCACATAAGTGTAGCCCTTCTCCTTCATTTGGGCAATCACGTCCACATTGTCTTTTCTAACTCCACTTTCGGCGCTCGAAGGCAAGAAATGTCTCTTGCCGACGCCCAAAGCAGCGTCAGGCATGAAATCTGATAGCTGGACAGCTATCTCATCATGACTGCCCCTACTGTTGGAAGTCGCATACAGGGCCGCCGGAGTTGCGTCGGTTATACGGGCCGTGCTCACTATTCCAACTGCGAGTCCGGCTTTTTGGGCCGCCATACCGATTCCCTGTATAGGAGCGCCGTCAGGCAAAACATTGAGCCGACCGTTTTTTACCTTGAATCCTGTGTAAATGGCTGTGGCAGCGGCAGCTGAGTCGGTTATACTGGAACTCGCCGAATGAGTGGTGGTAGCGCCGGAAATCCTGATGGAGCTAATCGCCAAATCCTTGTTCAGCATTTCTTTGGCGTAGATCTCTGTCGCTTTGACATGGTTTGCCCCCATTCCGTCGCCTATGAAAAGGATGACACTTTGAGGTTTTTCCTGGTCGGGGGATTTTGAATAAGCCGCTATACTGACCGACAAAGAGAGCAGGATCACGGCTATAAGAGCGAGATGTTTTTTCAATACGCGCATGAATGTTCCCTGGGTTGGAATTTATTGATCAGCAACCTTTGGTTTTATTAAATGCAAAATGTCCAATTAATTCAGGCTAGTGATAATCATGAGTTCCCAGTATGACTTTTACTCCCGTCTTTGCCTGGACCATGTCGGCCAATTCCTGGGGCTTGAAATAGGGACATGGAGGTTGCGCATTCGCCATACACGAGCTGAAATGAATTACGTCCGGTTTCATTTCAGAAAGCTTCACTGCCATTCCAAGAGTGGGGATTACCGTGCGTCCGGGGCATTCGCAGGTCACAAAAGAAATTACTGATGAAGGCTCTTCAAACTTTCCCTCACCCATTGCGGCGGCTTTGAGACATCTCCACTCTCCCGGGCATCCATAACCACTTTCCATGTACGACCCGCATCCCACAACGGCTACTTTTTTCATGCTTCTCCTCCTTTAATTTTTTTTACATCGTTTCAAATCCGCTTGAAATAACGCACCACCACAAACGATGTTAATACATGGACTAACTATCAACTATACCATGTTTTACGGCATACCCCACCAGTTCAGCCGAAGTTTTCAGACCGAGCGTTTCCATCATTCCGTGGTCGTAAAGAGGAACTCCAGGCGTTCAGACAAAGAAGCATGACCACTATAATGGCCATTATGCTGATCATTTCGAAGGCTAATTGATATGGATGCTGAAAATCCAGGTAAAAGGCAAAAAATTTCTCGGAAAAATGGAATTTTGATTTGGCGTAAAGCGGCCCCGCCAATGGCCAGAACAAAACGTTAGGCTCAACAAAATCTCCCACTAGATGACTGCCCCACAACAAGGTTGTGGCGCCGAAAAGACGGGTATCCCTGTTCACTTTAAGCCAATAGATACCTGCTATAACAGCCATAACACCGAACGCCAAAAGACTGTGACTGACTCCGCGACCAGGCAACCCCAAAAATATGTTCGCGGGTTTGTCCAGAAGGTCAGGCCCGAATGACGCCAAGATCATAAGCGTAAGGTTTTCCTGACGGAAGGCGGTTAGTTTTGCTATGCCCACTAAGGCCAAGTGTCCAAATATCATAATCACTATTATATTCATCCTACGAGGGCAAATGCAATAGCAATCATATAACAACTCTTACTCTCAGGGCCCTGCCCGAGCGTTTTCCCGCTCAACTGCGCATGTGTCGGCATGTAGTAGCGCTGGCCTCCGCACCGGCGTCTCCGAAGCAATTTCCGGTTCACCCCCACACCTGTGGGGACAACACTGCCCAAAATGGCATCATTAGGACACTCTTACAAGAGAAAGGCCATCGAAGTCAACGATCTGCCTGCTGGTTTCGCCGTATGATCTAATGGAGAATCCTTGTTCCGAGTTATCAGCGTAGATCATCGTGCAAGCGCCGTTTTTTGAATCTTCCTTGAGTTTTGTCCAGAGATGCTCTCTTACCATGCCTGACAAGCTACCCACAAAGACGCCTGTTTTTGGTTCCAGCATCCATCTTGTGAGTTCACCTCTGAGGCTCCTGGAAACTTTTTCAAGAATCACCACTATCATGTTCATCTCCTACGGGAAAGTCGTCAAAGTAGTTTTTTCCTCCATTGGCATTATTTTCCATAGGATCCCAAAGAGTACCCGGTAGCGCGGGGTTGGTGATCAGTTAAATGACTCCCGGCAAAGCCGGGAGCATAATTTTGTTAGCCCCCCAAGGGGGCGTCTTAGTATGAACTAAGTTCAGTTGTTCGAGGCGTGTGTCTTCGGCTTCTTGGTCCCGA
>CAZGVM010000024.1:0-19401 GCA_964528855.1 uncultured Desulfomonile sp.
TCAGTAAGATAAGAATTACGAACCTCCGTCTGTTTTCAAACGATGATCAGATTAGTCAGCAAGCGCCTTTTCGCTCTAAACACCGTGGAACACCCTCTTGATAAGTTGATCCTAAATTGATAAAATATAAAAATAGCTCAAATACTTGGAGGCTTAGTGAAAACCTCTAATTTTGCAATTAAGTTTTCTATCTTTTTGATAATTTCCAGCTTCATGATTTCGTCGGCCTTAGCCGATCGTTTGTACGCCCCCGACTATCTCTGGCGTAAAAACATAGCTGAAAAAAGCGATCCGGTTCAAATGGCCGATACTCATCTTGGGATTCCTTATCGTGACGACGGCGCACTGGATGACAAGGGTGTTTTTACGACTTTTGACAAATCCAGCCGCCATTTCGACACGCCGGGGCTCAACTGCAGCGGATTGGTCGTTTCTGTATCCAGGTATTTGTACAACAAAAACTGGTCGCTTCCGGATGTCTCACATGACCGCCAGAACAACAGCGGGGCCGGCTCCCCTTTGGGGCAGGATTGGGATTTTGGCTACGATCTTGTCCTCAATCTTGCTGAAGGTCATAATCCTAAAGTCATGACGCCTGATGGACAACAACAGAACTTTAAAAACGCTGATGGTTTGACACTTAGAGGATTCGACCTGGATGACGCGGAGGCCTGGAGACGGGTTCTGGCTAAAATGAAGCCGGGTAAAGCCTATTTTGGGAGTATAAGCAGGCCCACCAATCAAAAAGGATACAAGCTGCTCCATTATCATGTTGTGCTGATGTTACCCGACAAAAATGGTTCCGTGTGGCTTTATCACGCAACCAGGAGAAGCAATGTCCACAAAATGAATATTAATTCTTCTCAGGGCTTGAACAGGTTCATGAGTCAGTTTAAAGGATCGCGGGGGGAAGAAAAGAAAATACTGATAATAGAAGCCGATCTCCCTGACCAAGACAACCCTGTTCAGACTGTGTCAGAAGAACCGAACCAGGCTTTCGCTCAAAACCAGACCCAAACTGTTATTGATAGTGTCCCGGTAACAGGCAGACAGCCACAGCCTGGCGGCGCCACGCCTGAGAACAACCCTGCCACGGCGCCACAAGCTCAGGAGCCGCCAACTCCAAAGAATACAACTCCTGAGGGCCCCGATATCGAGATAACTCATCTCGCCGGAAAAGTTTTCAAGTCCTTCCCGGAATTGATGTCTCACATCCCCAAGTTTGTTGATGAAAAGAAGGACTCGATAAAATTCTGGTTCAGAAATCAGGGCGCATCCCAGAGAAATCTGGAACTGAGATTGAGGGGAACTCAGTTTGACGTTAACAGGACATTGACAATGCCACCCCACGGCAGTGATCTTGAGGTCAAATTCCCTTATGATTTCAGCTCTGCCCCTCAGGGTAGGCTTCCTCAGGGAGAATACCTGATTGAAACCAGGGTGGACGGAACAGATTGGACTGCAAATTTATTTGAGATTGCAAAACCAAGAGAAGCTGCGCCAAAAATTCTGAATGTAAAAATTCCGTCCGAAGTTCAGTCCGGCAAGACATTTACAGTCACTGTGACAGCTCAGAATCAGGGCGCTGAATCGGATTATGGCGGGATCACACTGTCTTCTCCTGACACTTCGGGTCTGAAGCTGGTGTCCGCCAAACCCGGGAGAATCTACGGGGCCGGCAGCACGGTTCTTTCCGTCTTGTCGGACAAAATCAGGACAAAAGTGCCTATGGCAGAGTTGTGGATTGACCTGTGGGCAGAGAATAAAACTCATGAAATGCAGGTACAGGTTTCCGCAGGACGCCCGGGTGTCTATCCTGTTTATATCAGGTGCGCGTTAAGGGGCGTAAACGTTAAAAGTAGCGTCATACTGATGGACCCCGCTGAGAGCAATACCGTGGATCAACAGGGTTTCCCGGTTAAGGTCTTCATGGTTAATGTGAGATGACAATTTGAAAAGTTCAGTTAATGATTATCTTCTAATAATCGGCTTTGACGCGGAATTGACCGGAGGTTGTTGATGAGAGCGGCGTTTTATGCATTTAAACAAATATTGATATTGGCCATAATGTGCCCAGGCCTGGCTTTTGCGGCCCCTAAAGAAGAGCCGTGGTCGGAAATAGAGGCCCGAACCAAGTTTCTTCGCACCAATCATTACATAGAATCCGTTCGCGTCCACTCGGACACTTACAAAAGCGCCAGGGCCAAGGGAGGCCAAAACGTGCCCGGACCATTTCCGGTCCATGTGATGTTGCCTGAAAATTATGAAAAAGACATAAACCGTCGTTATGGTGTTGTTTATCTTTTGGGTGGCAAATCAGGTTGGGACAATGGACCGGAGTTGGGTGGCGCAACCTACTGGTCAGTGTGGTGCAAAACACCTCTCGTAATGGATAATCTCAAGTCTGGCACGCTCACCTCAGCCAGTTTTCAGGAAAATGTGAACGAACGTGAACTGAGGATGTTTAACCAGTGGCTCCGCGAAAACCCCTACGAAGATATCATAGCGGTGTCGTTGTGGAATCCGGGAGGCGGCGCAACGGCGCAATATGAAAAATATCTCATAGACGAAGTTATTCCTTTTATCGACGCTCATTACAGAACAGTTCCGGATCGAAGATTCAGAGGAATCGACGGCGCATGCGCCGGAGCAGCCCAGGCTATCATGATATCAGCCAGACGGCCTGATGTGTTCGGCTACGCCGGTGGACAGCAGACGGATCTGGGCAGCTATCCCATGGTCCCGGATGTCTGGAGAAGCAATGTTGCAAGAATAAAAAAAGCCGGCGGCATCGTTTACAACATCAATACAAACACGAAAGACGGATGTAACACTTATAGCAACAGGGGGCGATTGTACGAACTGGTCGAGGACATGAAGGCATCCGGTTTTCCTGTTACTGTCAACGTATTTGAGAGTTGTGGGCACGGTTACTGCGCTTACAGGTACCCAAACGGACATCAGGCGCTTTACTGGTTTTCCCGTCAGTTCTCCAACAACATGAAGGCTATGGGTATCAACCAGAACCTCCCCCCAGTAGTGACGGCCACCAACACCAACTCAAGTGATGAAACATCGAAACCGAAACAAGCCGGCGCTGGGGAAAACACTATGAGGATGCCGGCGCTCTGGTGATCGATCCCCAACCAATTTTTAACCGGCGCCTGCTTCAGATGACAACACATGGGAAATGATTATTCCTGATTTAAAACACTGCGCACTATCGACTTTGCTGGTTTTTTTTGTTTGCTGCCAAGGCTGCGCCGATCGGCCGCCGGAATTCAATTCGTCTGAACAAACGGAGGTCTCTGCACAGACTTCAACCCCCGCTCCTTCCGTTCAATCAATCGCTCCGGTCACTGAAAATTCCAGAAAGATAAAAATCTCTGGAGATCAGGAGATTCCTCAAGCTTCACAGCCAATTGTGGAGAAGGTCGGAAATTTCCTCTCCCACACTGAATATTTTACTGTTCCATCAAAGCGTTTTCCTGATTCAGTTTCCGCTGTCAGCCTTCCCAAAGGTTACGACAAAAACCTGAACGCAAAATATCCTATGGTCATTGCTTTTGGAGGAGCCGGAGAATGTTCCAGATCTCCAAGGGACGGCGCATTGGCCTGGATTTCCTATTACAAGGCAGATGAAGCAGCCAGGGCTTTGGTATCTAACAAACTTACAGTTTCGGACTTTAGAAATCTGGTCACTCAGGAACAGCTCGACACCTTTAACAAAAGATTGCATAAGGACCCGTATAAAGGTGTTATTCTTGTTTGTCCCTACTCGCCTCTATTGCGTGGAACTTCAGGCCTGGAAATCCCGGAATACGAAGACTATATCATGAACGAACTGATTCCGGCCGTGCAAAAACAATACAGGGTTGATCCTTCCAGAATCGGTGTGGATGGAGTCTCCATGGGTGGCGCCCGATCCATGTATTACGGTTTCAAGTATCCTGATATCTTCAGACGAATTGGATCAGTTCAAGCGGCGGTGGCCCCTTTCATGGATGTTTACACCCGTTTGATCCAGACCAATAAGGACAAAATCAGGAAATGTTCAATTCAGGTAGTTTCTAGCGACGGGGATGTGTTTCTCAAGTCAGTGGAAAAGTTCTCCGCCATGCTAAACTCCATGAAGGTTCCAAATTCTCTGCTTATACTGAAAGGGCCTCATGATTACATCTTCAATCAGGGCCCTGGATCGCTGGCTTTACTCGCCTTTCACGGATCAAGCGCTAAAAACCCTACCCAGGGACCGGTTCGTTAGGCTTTCAGGCCTTCCCATCTTCTTAACCTGAAGTCAAGGCATGACATGGATTCAAATCCGATCATCAAAATAATCGATGAAGCCCTTTCCCGGAGAATGTTCACGGGGGCAGCGCTCATTGTCGTCAAAGATGGTTCGACTATTCTCGAGCAATATTTTGGCACGCTTGGCCTAACGAACGACCATCCCACAGACAGGAATACTCTTTTCGATCTGGCCTCATTGACAAAAGTGATGGCGACGACACCATGCTGGATGAAAATTCTGGAAGAAAAACCGGAACTTTTGGAATCATCATTGACGAGGTGGTTTCCTGAATTACCCTCTGACAAAATGGAAATCACGCCTCGCCTACTGTTGGCCCATAGTTCTGGTTTGTCTGCCTGGCGACCGTACTATCTATATGACAAGGGATCAGCGCACCTGGCTTTCGTCGTTGAACGCGTTCTTCACGAGTCTCTGGGTTACCATGTAGCTCTGGGCAGTTTATATTCGGATTTGGGATTCATTCTTCTGGGCCATATTCTGGAGCAACTGTCACAACAGCGCTTAGATAAAGTCTGTCAGGAACTGATTTACGGACCACTGAGACTTTCTGATGAACTTTTGTTCAACCCTTCTTTAGAAGATTTTCGCATTGCGCAAACCAGGTCCGGAGATTCCCCCGGAGTCGTCAACGATCTTAATGCAAGAGCTTTGGGAGGCGTCTCAGGTCATGCAGGTTTATTCGGGACATGTCGAGGGGTAACTGAACTGGCGTCTGAATTCCTCAACAGCCTGAGAACATCCGGGGGATTCTTTGATCAGGAAATAATCAAGCTATTTGTGACACCGTGTCGTTACATTCCTCAAAGTTCAAGGGCTTTGGGGTTTGACACAAAATCCGAAGAGGGCTCTTCGTGCGGAACTTTATTCAGTGCATCCAGTTTCGGTCATACTGGCTTTACAGGGACATCTCTGTGGGTTGACCCGGCAAAAGGTATTGTGGCCGTATTCCTGACCAACCGGGTGGTCATGGGAGAGCCTGATTTAAGAATAAAGACATTGCGTCCTGAACTTCATGACGAGATCATCAAAGTAATCTAGAAAGTACAACTGGGTTAATGAACTTCAGTGAGTCCGTCGCATCTTCGTCACAGAGGCTGCGCCAGTCTAATTTAGAACACCATCACTAAATAGATGACAGGGGCTATGAGTATCCGGTAGTAGGCAAACGGAGCCAGAGACCATCTCTGCACGAGGCTTATGAACGCCTTTATGGCTACTGCGGCTGAGATAAAAGACACTACAAAACCCACCGTAAAAAATAGGATGTCCTGGATCTCAAGAAACCTCCAGGACTTGAAAAGATCATAACTTGTGGCGGCTATCATGACCGGCACGGCAGCCAAAAAGGAATATTCCGTTGCCGTTTTCCTGTCCAGCCCACTGAAAAGTCCACCAATAATTGTCGAGGCCGAGCGCGACATACCGGGCCATAGAGAAAGGCACTGAAAACAGCCAACCATCAAGGCCTGAAGATAACCCATCTGGTCAAGTTCAAACACCCGGGATTTAGGTTTGTATTTCTCAGCCAGCAGAATTCCGACACCGCCGACAGCCAAAGCCAAGGCTACAGTGGCAGGTCTGAAGAGATAAGCCTTTATTGCCTGGTGGGCCAGGTATCCGGACACCAATGCAGGCAATGTGGTGAGCCCGAGAAGGATTATCCCGCGAATTCCCGAAAACCCCCCTTGCGTCTCTGATTTCCCTATTGGCAACAGGTGGACAAAACGCCGCCAGTAAAGAACCACAACCGCCAGAATTGCGCCCAGTTGTATAAACACATCGAAAGACGCTGCTTTATTCCCCGTAAAATTGAGCAGATCCCCGGCTATAATGAGGTGTCCCGTAGACGAGACAGGTAAAAACTCCGTTAGTCCCTCGACTACTCCCATAATGACTGCGATCCACAAGTCCGTCATTTTATCTCCATAGCGCTAACCCATTCTCTGGTAAGTTCGCTTCAAAAGGTTGATAAATCGGAATTATCACCGGATACTGATTTATGGCCCAATCCAATCAGAAGTCTCCCCGGTGTCGGGACTGAGCGTTGTGTGGTTCTGTCTTTAAGAAAGAAGGCGTCGAGAGATTAGAGCCTGAAATCATGATTCAAAAGAATGGGGATCATGATGAATTCGTTTGCTATCGACGCCTTTTTCGCTATTTTGCGCTGATAAGCTCAATATCAAAAACGAGGGTAGCGTTCGGAGGTATCACGCCGCCTGCTCCTGTCGGCCCGTAACCGAGATGCGGTGGAATGGTGACTTTTACCCTACTACCTATCGGAAGCAGAGAAACAGCTTCGTCCCAGCCACGAATGACCTGACCGGCGTTTAACGTGAATGTGAAAGGCTCATTCCTGTCTCTTGAGCTGTCGAATTTCTTTCCAGTCATCAACGTTCCGGTGTAATGAACGGTCACTTTCTGGCCGGATTTAGGATTGGGACCTTTACCCTCTTGCAGGAACTCTATCTTGAGACCCGAGGGAGTGGTCATTTCCTTGCCGGCTTCCACCGTAACAGTCAGAAAGAAAACTAAAGCCGCGCAAATGATGAATGACTCAATTAAAAAATGGTTGGATGGCATAGCGCTCCTCTTGGTTGATTAAAGTTAATATCTTTTATCAAGACTCGGCTTAAGAGTCCAGTTTTTGAGAAAAATGGGTAATCCACAATAACCTTTTACGGCAACCATGTTCCAGTGTAGTTTTTACGTGATATTCCATCAACGATATTTATGATATAATTTCATATTCAGGGTAAGTTTGATCCATTCAATGGCTTGGGAAAGCATTTATGAACAGCAAACCGGTTCAAAAAAACGTACATTTGATCCTGGCATCCGGGTCTCCCAGAAGGAAAGATCTTCTCGAAAGCATAGGAGTCAGTTTTGAAATAATACCGTCGGATGTTGACGAAACGTTTTTGCCATTCGAGAACCCTATCGAGGGGGTGAAGCGTCTGTCCTTCGAAAAAGCGCGTGAGGTTTCTCAGAACTATCCCGGCTACTGGATCATCGGGGCCGATACCGTTGTAGTTATTGATGGCAGGGTTTTAGGTAAGCCTGTCGATGAAGACGAAGCAAAAATCATGTTGAGGAGCCTCAACGGCACAACTCATGAAGTATATACTGGTTTTTCGCTGGTGAATTCTCAATGCATGGAAAAAGCGGTAACGGGCTGTTCACGAAGTGAGGTTTTCATAAGATCGTTGAGCGCTGATGAAATAGACGAATATGTAGCTACAGGCGAACCCATGGACAAGGCAGGGGCTTATGCCATACAGGGACTTGGGGCGGCCATAGTCCAGAGTGTCAATGGGTCATATACAAATGTTGTAGGGCTTCCTCTGTGCGAAGTCGCCCATGAACTCAAGAGATTAAACGTTTACGATTTTCTGAAAGCTCCAAAGCCATGATCTCCGAAAATTTCAGGGAAATTCGGTCGAGAATCGATGCGGCAGCTCGACGCTCCGGCCGCAATCCAAACGAAGTAAAACTGGTTGCCGCTGTGAAAAGCCAGGGACGTAAAAAAATAGAAGAGACTATCGAAGCAGGCATAAAAAATATCGGACACAATTACATTCAGGAAGCGTCCTCCGAGAAGCCCCATAAGCATGATCCGGAAGTAAAATTTCACATGATTGGCCACGTCCAACGAAATAAGGCCAGGAAAGCGGCCGAACTCTTCGATGTCATTGAAACCGTAGATGACGTGAGGATTCTGGGGACCCTGGATTCAGCCTGCTCTGAATTCAACAAAAAACTGGAATTGATGATTCAGGTGAATCTGGCGGGTGAGACTCAGAAATCAGGCATCTCCCCGGGAGAAACGCCGAAACTGGTAAACGCCGCGTCAGAATTCGAGGGTATTCGAATAGTTGGTTTGATGACAATGCCACCCTTTTTTGATGATCCTGAAAATGCCAGACCTTATTTTGCGCAACTTAGAATGCTGAGAGACAAACTGATTGCTGAAGGCATTCTCGATAGTGAGGCCAGGGATTTGTCAATGGGGATGACCGGAGACTTTGAGGCAGCAATTGAAGAAGGCGCAACAATAGTAAGGATCGGGACCGCCCTGTTTGGCCCCAGACTAAAGGCTGAAACCGTAATTTGAAGGAAGCCTTCCAACTAACACCGTTCATTTGATAAAACATTCATAATTCATGACCATTATCCGCAACCATATTGAGCTATCCGGAATCCTTCAGGGAATCGGATGCCGTCCGACTGTGCACCGACTGGCAAGCGGTTTGGGACTTTCCGGCTGGGTTATAAACACATCAGACGCTGTGACCATAGAAATCGAAGGCCCAGAGGAAAACTGCGGACAATTTCTTGATAGTCTGAAAGAAAGTATCCCTGTTCCTGGAAGAATAGACAGGATTGTGGTGACCCAAACCCAACCTGAAGGAGACCGGGCTTTTGAAATAAAAAACAGTTCTCACGGCGTCAGAAAAATCACCCCCATCCCACCCGACGTAAGTGTGTGTCCGGAATGTGTCAAAGAATTGTTTGACCCAAAGAACCGTCGATTCCTGTACCCGTTCACTACCTGCACCGTTTGCGGTCCCAGGTTTACAGTTGTGCGTGCCTTCCCTTACGACAGGGAACGAACGAGCATGGCTGATTTTGACATGTGTCAGGATTGTCAAAAGGAGTACGAGACACCCTCTGACAGGCGGTTCCACTCTCAGACAAATTCATGTTTCCGTTGTGGACCGGAACTCCGGCTACTGTCACCCGACAGATCCCGGATGAAGGGCGACCCTATAATCAGGACATTGGAACTGCTCAAAGAAGGCAAGATTGTCGCTATTAAGGGAATAGGAGGTTTTCACCTGTCATGCGACGCCTTGAACGACAGGGCCGTTAAACTTTTGAGAGATCGCAAAGGTAGGTCTGAAAAACCTTTTGCCGTCATGATGGCCGACCTGGAAGTAGTGAAAAAATATTGTGTTGTGTCCCCCAGAGAAATTTCAGCCTTCACCTCCATGGCATCCCCTATTGTCCTGGTGAAAGCCCAGGGGGCAAAATTATCAGAAAGTGTAAGTCCCGGGATTTCCACTATCGGTGTCATTCAGCCATACACCCCTATTCATCACCTCTTGTTTCATCACCCCACCCTGAATGAACCGGATTTGCCTCTGGCCCTTGTCATGACATCTGGAAACAGATCGGAGGAGCCTATATGCAAGGACAACGACGAGGCGCTTGACCGTTTGTCAGATTTGGCGGACGCATTCCTTATTCACAATCGTGATATTGTTTTAAGAGCTGATGATTCCATCGTTCGGCTGATCGCCGACAAAACGGTAGTGTTAAGGAGATCGAGAGGTTTCGTTCCAACTGGCTTCAATCTGGATTCCGCAGACCGCTCTACTGTCGTAACGGATGCCCGGACGCAGACTTCACAGATTCCGGATGACCCAGCAGCCTCCATTCTCGGGGCCGGCGGAGATTTAAAAAACGTTGTAGCCATATTGAAAGGCAATCATGTAGTCCCGGGGCCCCATGTGGGAGACCTTGCTTCACCGATAGCCCAAGACTATTTTGAAAGCTCTTTGGATGTGTTGAAAGATTATCTGGATGTTGAACCTGATTGTCTGGCTTTTGATCCGCACCCGGAATATTTCAGCAGCCGGTTGCCCCGCAAATCAGACATGCTTGCCACTCCGGTCTTCCACCATCATGCCCATGCGGTCAGCCTTCTGGTGGAACACGGATTAAAAGCGCCTGCTCTGTTCGCTGTCTTCGATGGCACAGGTTACGGCCCTGACGGCACAATCTGGGGTGGTGAATTTTTGCTGGCGGACCGCGCGTCATTTGATCGGATTGGTCATTTCAGTCTTTTTCCTTTACCCGGGGCTGAATCAGCCATAAAAGAACCGGCCAGAATTCTGGCTGGGCTGCTATGGATGGCATACGGCAATAATATTCCATCTCAAATACCAGCTCTACTGGAATCGGACTGGAATAAGGCCAGATTTTGGATTGAATCTGTAAAAAGAGGCTTGAACGCTCCCATGACCTCGTCGGCAGGCAGATTGTTCGACGCTGCGGCCGTTCTCGCAGGCTTTTGTAGACACGTGACTTTTGAGAGTCAGGCGTCAATGTGGTTTGAAGGAATTGCCGACCCAACTGAATACGGAAAATACGAAGCCGTCATATCTGAGGATGAAGTTATCCGGATAGATTCAGCCGCCCTGATTCGCAGCATGGCCGAAGACTCGCTTGCTGGAACCAGATCATCGACATTGTCCGCCAGGTTTCACAACTCTATGGCTGTTATTGTAGCGGACGTGCTTGAATTGGCGGCTAAAAGAAGAGGAATTGATATTGTTGGACTATCCGGAGGCTGTTTCCAGAACAGGATGTTGACAGAAAAATCGCTTGAATTTCTTGGCTCCAGGGGGTTAAGAATATTGACCCATGAAACGCTGCCACCCAACGATGGCGGTATTGCTGTCGGTCAGGTAGCCTGTGCTTTCGAAACCTTGTATTCTCTTAAAGATACGAACCCCAGTGAATAAATATTCTGTAATTCGAGGATAATACCAATGTGTCTGGCTGTTCCCATGAAACTTGTTGAAATAACTGGAGAGGGTGTTGGAAAGGTTGACTCTGGCGGAGTGAAAGCCGATGTCAGCCTGATAATGACACCTGATGTTAAGGTTGGTGACTATTTGATCATACACGCCGGTTTCTCAATCGAGGCCCTGGATCCTGAGGAAGCCAGAATACGCCTGGATTTGTTCAGGGAACTTGCAGAGGCTACTCAACACGAGGATTACAATTGACAATCGATAATCAGGCTCAAGCTGCCAAAAAGCTGGTCAAAGATATCAAGGACTTCTGCTCCAGGGCAACCAGACCGATGAAGTTCATGGAAGTTTGTGGCACGCATACAATGGCCATCCATGAATCCGGACTCAAGAGTCTGCTGACCCCGGAAGTCACTCTGGTTTCCGGCCCGGGCTGTCCCGTGTGCGTCACGGAAAAAAGCTTTATAGATCATGCGGTCTTGATTGGGAAAAAGTATGACGCCTGCCTGGTCACATTTGGGGATCTGATACGTGTTCCCGGGACTTTCGGTTCACCGGCAGAATTCCGTTCTCAAGGCGGCACAGTTAGAATTATTTACTCTCCCATGGACTGTCTTGAGATTGCCTCTAAAGAGAATCCGAGGCCGGTTGTTTTTCTGGGGGTCGGTTTTGAAACCACTTCTCCTACTATAGCAGCGACTGTTAAGGCTGCCGCCAAAGCGAATCTGAAAAACTTTTTTGTGCTCCCCGCCTTTAAAACGATCCATCCACCACTGCATATTTTAGCTTCGAAACCCGATTTGACCGGTTTCCTCCTGCCAGGACACGTGTCGGCAATTATAGGTTCGGACTGTTACGGGTATCTTGCAGAAAAATACAACAAGCCGGGGGTAGTTGCAGGATTCGAGGCCCTGGACATACTCGTGGCGATACGTGATCTCGTCCGCATGGCATCCGTTGGAGAAGCCCGAATAGTGAATGACTACAAGCGCGTTGTGCGCGGTTGTGGAAACATTTCGGCGCAGCGTTTGACGGATGAGATTTTTGAACCTTCTGACGCTACATGGCGGGGGCTCGGAGTGATTCCCAACAGCGGTCTGGCCTTCAGAGAACCTTATTCCGGATTTGACGCTTCACGGGCATTTCCTGTGGAGGTTGATGAGGCCATAGACGACCCTCGGTGCCGATGCGCCGCCATATTAACCGGTAACCTTCAACCTGACCGGTGTGGACTGTTTGGAAAAGAATGCACTCCGGAAGACCCGGTGGGACCATGCATGGTTTCTTCGGAAGGAACGTGCGCAGCTTACTACAAATATGGGGCGGTAAAATAAATGTCACTAGATAGCGATAACCGCATTCTTCTCGGCCATGGCGGAGGAGGTAAATTGACCGGAAGACTGGTGAAAAACACCATCCTGCCTAAGCTTGACAGAGGAAGGCTCTCCAGCTTGCCGGATTCGGTCGTATTGAGCGGACTCGGAGAGAAGATCGCCTATACTACTGATTCCTACACTGTTTCCCCCATATTTTTCCCGGGTGGAAACATCGGTTCCCTCGCTATTCATGGCACATGCAATGACCTTGCATGTTCCGGAGCGCGTCCCACGTTCTTGTCACTCGGCCTTATCCTGGAAGAAGGCCTCACCATGAACGAACTGGATGAAATTCTTGAGTCCATGTCAAATGCGGCAGATGAGGCTAAAGTCGAGATAGTGACAGGCGATACGAAAGTGGTTTCAAAAGGCGGGGCAGACAGGATTTTCATAAACACATCAGGCATCGGCAAAATTGAACACAGTCTTAATCTTGGGCTTCATTCCCTGGAAATAGGCGATGAGATTATAGTAAGCGGCCCGGTTGGAAATCACGGAATGGCGGTTATGTTGAGTCGTGCAGAGTTTTCCTTTGATTTCAGCATTATATCCGATTCTGCTTCCGTTTGGCCGGTTGTCGAGAAACTCCTGGAATTGGGAACTGATCTGAAGTTTCTCAGAGATCCTACTCGGGGAGGGATAGCGGCGACGCTAAATGAGATTGCTTCAGGAGCCTCTGTAGAAATTGCAGTAGATGAGACTCAAATACCGGTGGATGATGATGTGCGGGCAGCTTCGGAAATACTTGGAATCGATCCCCTACTGGCGGCAAATGAGGGGAAGGTGGTCGTAGTGGTAAAAAAAGGAACCTCCGCTAAAGCGCTTGATCTCATGGCCGCTTGCGCGTTGTCCAGTAACGCCAGGGCCATTGGAAAGATAATTTCAACCTCAGCGTCACGTGTGATTATAAACACGAAAATAGGAGGATCGCGAATTCTTGCAGAACCCAGTGGTGAGTTGTTACCGAGAATTTGTTGATCACCTGATGATTAATCCGGTTTCAGGCACGCTCGTTCAACCTGGTTTGGGTTTTCTGATCATTCTTTCATTCATATTGACAAGCCACTCATGTATTGGCCTCATGTCCACAAATTTCCTGAAACACCACTCCACTAGGTCTCTTGAGTAGAGTTCCTCAGGTAAAGCCATTTCACAAGAGGCCGTCAAACCTGCGAACAATAAGAGTTCTGCGTTGGGATGATTTTTCTCGTACCCTCTGGGAACCTGTTTGTACTTTTTTATCCCGATTTCATATGCGCCTTTGGACAAAACTTCTTCAACAGCTTTTTTCAAAGCCTTTCCATGTTTTGGATCGGCCACGGATTCGCGATAGAAACTCAGAATATCTTTGGAAAAACAGTGGTTCCCCACACCCAGCATCACTATCGGAGGCTCCAGGTGAAAGTAAAACCCCGGGCAATCCATTTTGGCAAGTTTTCCCTCCCAAAAGAAAATGCCCAAGTGGGTTTTGTACGGAGTTTTATCATGGGCAAACCGCGTGTCACGATAGGGCCTGAATATGGATCTGTTGATCCTGGAATCAGCAATGATATCTGGAAATATCTTTTTCAGAGCGTTCCCCATCTCATAAACAAAAATTCGCGCAGGCTCCATAACATTCTTTTCAAAATTTTCACGGTGATCATCAAACCATGCTTTCCTGTTATTCTCCCTCAGTTGTTGATAAAACTCTACACACTCTTTAGGAAACCCTTTGAAGACGGGGACTGACATTTCAATAACTCCTGATTTAAAAAAGCTTGCAATCTATCGCGCCTCAAAATGAAGGTGTCTATAAATATTATATGCCTAAAAGATGTCATGTTGATTTAACCAACTGAAAATACATCAATACATTGTATCGCGAATCCAGCCCCTCTCCGGACCGGCGCCTGGAGCGTCACAACACCTTTTCTTTTCTTATATACCGTTCAATCTCAATTCAAAGCCTCTCGCACGATTATACGACCGATCATCATATCAGTTGTTGCCATGCAGATGTTTAACAGGGAAACTTGTAACAGCAGTGTAAGCTTTTGCTGGAAGTCTGGATCAACCACAAATCTATCCAACAGCCTGCATTATTGATCTTTAATTTTCAGACGGGACAGTTGGAGAAGCGCCGGATTCTTTTCGGTCAATTTTATGTGTTTCCCTGCTTGGGCCATTCAGGAACATGATTGTAAAAGGAGGTTAACCCGTGAACGCGCTGACGCTGGTATTTGTCGCTTTAATGGTTTTTGCCATTGCCTACAGGTTTTACGGTCTTTTTATTGCCAAGCATGTTTTGAAGATTAATCCTTCAAAACCTACTCCGGCAGTTAAGATGGAAGACGGGCATGACTACCATGCTACAAACAAGTATGTGCTTTTTGGACACCACTTTGCGGCCATAGCCGCAGCGGGCCCATTGTTAGGACCGGTACTGGCAGCCCAGTTCGGATTCCTGCCAGGGGCTCTGTGGATAATCATCGGGGCTGTTTTTGCAGGCGCCGTGCATGACATGGTGGTCCTGTTCGCGTCGGTTCGATACAAAGGCCAGAGTCTGTCGATCATCGCCAGGACCGAAATAGGCAAAGCGGCTGGTGGAGTGGCTTCCGTTGCCATATTGTTTATCTTGATTCTCACTCTGGCTGGACTGTCGATTGCAGTGGTCAACGCCATGTTCCACAGCCCGTGGGGCGCCTACACCGTATTCTGCACAATTCCCATCGCGATTATCATGGGCATTTACATGCACATCATAAAACCCGGGGACGTTCGTGGCGGAAGTTTAATGGGAGCGGCAATGCTGTTCCTGGCTGTGGTAACGGGTCCCTATGTTGCAGAACATCCTACACTGTCATCATTTTTCACACTTTCAAGAGCGCAGCTATCAATCTTCATCCCGATTTACGGGTTTGTGGCGTCCGCCCTTCCAGTGTGGCTCCTGCTTTGCCCTCGAGACTACCTTTCAACCTATCTAAAGCTGGGAACGATTGCCATGTTGGCCATAGGAATACTGGTTGTGCGACCTGATCTTCAAATGGCTTCTCTCACCCCATACATTCACGGCGGAGGTCCCATAGTTCCAGGCTCGGTTTATCCATTCCTTTTCATTACTATTGCTTGCGGAGCCCTTTCAGGCTTCCATGCTATCATAGGAACCGGCACGACGCCCAAAATGATAGCAAGCGAGCAGGACATTCCTTTTGTAGGGTATGGCGCAATGCTCGCCGAAGGTTTTGTAGCAATCATGGCTTTGATTGCGGCATGCGTCCTGGTGCCGGCTGACTATTTTGCTATCAACGCGGCCCCTGCGGCTTTTGAGAAACTGGGACTGACCACCGTGAATCTTCCGGCATTGTCCCAAGCTGTTGGCGAGCAGTTGCAGGGACGTCCGGGTGGAGCCGTCTCTCTGGCGGTTGGAATGGCGTACATTTTCTCGTCCGTGCCGTTCATGGGAAACCTTATGGCATATTGGTATCACTTTGCCATCATGTTTGAAGCTGTGTTCATCCTCACCGCCGTTGACACTGGAACGCGAGTCGGCCGTTATCTGCTTCAGGAAATGATCGGGGTTGTCATTCCAAAGTTTCAGGAGAAGAAGTGGGTTCCTGGAATTGTGCTTACCAGTTTTCTCTTCACCGCGGCTTGGGGATATCTGGTCTATACTGGAGACATAACTACGATTTGGCCTTTATTTGGAATGAGCAACCAGTTACTTGCCACATGCGGTTTGATCATAGGAACCACAATTATTCTCAGGATGGGAACGCCAAAATACGCGTTGATCACGGCCATTCCGGGCTTGTTCATGGTTCCTGTCACTATGTCGGCAGGCTATCTGAATATAGTCAACAACTACATGCCAAAAGGCCTCATGCTGTTGATGGTGCTTTCAATTATTTTGATGATTCTCATGAGCATAGTTTTTGTCGAGGCTTTCAGGACATGGTACAGACTGTTGGCCAATCCATCCTCAGAACCGACAGAAGAAGAACTTGAAGAAAGATTCAATGCTGCAACTTAATGAAAGCATCTTGAGATAACAACCAGAAATCACTAACGGTCAGCCTTTGACTTTTTGTTGGGGGCCGACCGTTTTTTGTTTTCTCACCACTGCCACACCCTTGATGCGAGGCAAAAGGAAGTTTATGATTCAGGAAGCTTATGATTTTTACGCGTGATGAGCGTGAGGAATTGATCCTTTGTTCTCAACGATGTTCGTTTGGATATCACTTCTATGACTCTTTTTTTCTCCCTGTTGCAAACGATGGCAGTTTTCATGGTGGTGGGCTATCTTTACTGCAAATCCCCATGGTTCAGACCTCTAGCCAACGACCACCTGGTTGTCAAGGACAAGATACTGCTTTACTTCTTCTTTTCGGGACTATCCATACTCGGGACATATCTGGGGCATCCCGTGCAGGATGCGTTAGCCAACACCAGAGCTATCGGCCCGGTATTAGCCGGACTCATCGGTGGACCCGCTTTGGGAATATCCGTGGGTTTTACCGGCGGATTGCACAGATTTTTTCAGGGAGGCTTCACAGCTTTCTCCTGCGGGTTATCCACCACGGTTGAAGGACTGATCGGAGGCTTGATACATCTCTATCTCGTCAGGACAAACAGGGTTCAAAGCATCTTCAGCCCGGGCACTGCCTTTCTGTCGGCAATGATGGCCGAAATCGTACAAATGGCCATAATTGTTGCTGTGTCAAGGCCTCTTGTCGATGCAATCAACCTTGTAAAGGTGATCGCTTTACCGATGATATTCACCAGCTCATTTGGTAGCGCCATGTTTATGAGTATCATCAGAGATCAGCGGGACATGAGGGACAGAGCGGCTGCAGAGTTTCTGTCGAGGGCGCTTAACATTGCTGAGCGAACCCTGGGACTGTTGACACGTGGATTTGACACAAAGACTGTACACTCACTGGCCAAAATCATACACGAAGAAACAGGTGTGAGCGCAGTAGCCATAACCGACACAGAAAAGGATTTGTCATTTGTAGGGATGGGATCTGATCATCATCTTCCCGGAGAGCCTATCTCATCCCCTCTCACAAAGATTGCCATCTCCCAGAATAAGGTAGTTTTTGTCGATGGCTTGGAGCAAAAATTTATTTGTCCAATCTCTGAAAAATGCACCCTGAACTCTACATTGGTCGTTCCACTGACTGACGAAAATTCGGTTGTAGGGGCCATCAAACTTTATGAAGAAAAAAATAAACGTTTTCTGAACATGAATAAATCGCTAGGACAGGGAATAGCCAGACTGCTCTCCAATCAGTTGCTGATATCGAGATATGAGCAGCAGAAGAATCTGCTGGTGATGGCCGAATTAAAAATTCTTCAGGCTCAGGTGAACCCTCACTTCCTGTTCAACTCCCTGAACACCATAGTCGCCATACTACGCAAAGACGCAGACAGGGCTCGTGAACTTCTGATTCACCTCAGCGCTTTCATGCGAAAGAATCTGAACAGAACCAGAGAACTGTCTACACTGGAAGAAGAACTGGCCCATGTAAATTCGTATTTGACCATAGAAAAAGCCAGATATGAGAACAAGTTGACCGTAATCACGGATGTAGATCAAGACCTGCTGAATCTGACTCTGCCCTCATTCACATTGCAACCGCTGGTTGAAAACGCCATCAAGCATGGGATAGCCAATATGCTGGAGCCTGGAATAGTGACAATCAGAGCATATAGAGAAAACGGCACAGCCATAATTGATATAGAAGATAACGCCGGATCTTTCTTCGAAAAACGAAATGAAGACGGTCTCGGAATCAGGATAGTGGATAAAAGGATCAAACTGGTGATGGGTAACCATTTTGGGGCTGAAGCTCAATGCGTTCCTTATGAAAAGACATTATTGAGAGTTCGTGTTCCTCTGGAAGGTTTGTGGAATGATTCGCGCCTTGATAGTTGATGATGAATTACACGCGCGTGATGAGCTTGAAGCCCTCCTGATTGAAACCAGGGCTTTTTCAGTTGTGGGCAAATGTGACAATGCCATGGGCGCCCTAGAGGCCATAAAGCGCGAGAAGCCCCAAGTGCTCTTCCTGGACATCCAGATGCCGGGCATTACAGGCCTGGAGCTATTGGCCATGATAGATGAAGACATCATGCCCGTGGTAGTCTTCGTAACTGCGCACGATTTGTACGCGATCAAGGCCTTTGAAGAGAATGCCTTTGATTACCTGCTCAAGCCGGTAGAAAAACAGAGACTTGCCAAAACAGTAGTGAAACTCAAGAAGAAACTCACTGAAAATACCCCTATTTTTGTTCCCGGCGCCGAAATAAAAAGGATACCCTGCATTGCCGCCAACCGAATCAAGCTGATCCCCATTTCCGAAGTAGAATATATCAGGTCAAATGCCGCAGGAGTATACCTGATATGTTCCCAGGGAGAGTTTTTTACTGAAATAACCTTAAAAGTTCTTGAATCCCGAAGCAACCTGATTCGCTGTCACAAACAATACCTCGTAAATATCGATCAGGTTGATGAAATAATTCTGCAGGACAACCAGTCCGCCATGATACAAACCCGTCTGAAGAAAACCGTGCCCGTATCGAGGAGATATCTCAAAAAAATAAAAGATGAACTCGAAATCTAGGTTTGACGCTTATTTTTCAATGACAACCTTGAATCAGAAGAAACTCCATGACACCATTTTTTAGATTTGTGTCTCTCGCCTGAGCACATGTAATGACGTGGAAACGATTGTTTACAGGATTTTATCATCGAGGACTTCCCTAATTCTTATCAGGAGTTGTTCCACGTCATAAGGCTTGGTGACAAATGCCTTGGCGCCTGAGTTCATTACATTGCTGATTTTTCCATTCGCCGAAAATCCGCTGGAGATTATAACTTTGAACGATGGATCAATTTTTAGGACCTCTTCAAGGCATTGTTTTCCACCCATCTCCGGCATTACCAAATCCAGTATTATCAAGGATAGCTGATTTCTGTATTTCAGAAACCTCTCAAGAGCCTCTTTGCCATTTCTGGCAGTGATAATGGAATATCCGGAATGTTCCAATACTCTCGAGAGAAAATCCAGAATTTGGTCCTCATCGTCCACGATAAGAATGGTTTCTGAGCCTCCTACGGCAATTTCTTTCAACTTTGAGTGTGCCGTCTTTTGTCCGGAAATTATGGCCGGAAAATAAATTTTGCAGG
>CAZGVM010000024.1:19411-24338 GCA_964528855.1 uncultured Desulfomonile sp.
AGGTTGTTCCATGCCCGCGTTCACTGTAATATCGGACGAAGCCACCATGCTGTTCCACAATTCCAAACACTATCGACAACCCCAGGCCGGTGCCTTTTTCAAGTCCTTTGGTAGTGAAAAAAGGCTCGAAGATTCTGGACATCGTCGATTCGTCCATACCAATGCCGGTATCCGTTAGCATTAGAACTACGTAATTTCCTAGAATAACATGAAGATGTGTCCTGGTATATTCTTCACCAAGAAAGACGTTAGCTGTTTCAATCGTAAGTGCGCCGCCTTCAGGCATGGCGTCTCGAGCATTGACCACGACATTCATTATCACCTGATCGATTTGAGTGGGGTCTGCATTAATCAAAGCCAAGTCCTGGTTCAGAATCAATTGAATCTTGATGTTCTTTGGAATCGTTCGGGTCAACATCTTCTGGATTTCATTGATCCGTTGATTTAGATTTAAAGTCTGTGGTTTGTATTCTCTCTTTTTGCTAAACGTCAGTAATCTCTGGACAAGATCCGCTCCCCTCTTTGACGCTTCGTATATGTTCCTGGCGTCATCCCTGAATTGCGCAGGCAGATTTTTTTCTTCAGCCAACAGTTGCGAATAGCCAAGGCAGACTTGTAGAATATTATTGAAATCATGGGCGATTCCTCCTGCAAGCGTTCCTATGGCTTCGAGCTTCTGTGATTGAAACAACTGCCTGGTTAAAGACAAGTATTCTGTGACATCCCTCTTGACTGCTACAAAATTTACGATCTCCCCGGAACCATCTCTGACGGGTGATATTGTGGCCTCTTCAATATACAGCGTCCCATCCTTGCGCCTGTTGGTGAAACGTCCGGCCCAGGTACTGCCCGACTTTATCGTTTTCCACAATTCGTGGTAAAATGATGAGCCGTGTTCTCCACTCTTGAAAACTCTCGGATTCTTTCCGACAACTTCAGAAGCCTTAAATCCTGATATTCTCTCTAACGCCGGATTAACGTACTGAATTATGCCATAGGAATCCGTGATGAGAATCGCTTCAGCAGCCTGCGTTATTGCGATAGCTAAGCGTTTTTGAGCTGCTTCGGCTTTCTTCATGGCGTCAATATCCCTGACCGACACAAGCCAAGCCACACCATCTCCGTAAGGTATAGGTTTGGCCATTATCTGAACCGGAACAGAACTCCCGTCTTTCCTGTAAATCGAAGATTCATGAGCTTCCCCGTTGTTGGAGTTTATGAGTTCATGCGTTATGTCCCTAAACTGGAGCGGCACGAGTTCCAAAAAGTCTTTACCCGTGAGTTCATCCAGGGTAAAGCCTGTCATCAGGTTAAAGGCCGTATTGAAATCGATCAACTTCGAATTTTTGGTGATGACCACACCCTCAAATGCGCCCTCGGCCAACGTACGAAATCGCTCTTCACTATCCTGCAAGGATTTTTCAGCTATTTTTCTCTCGGTGATGTCGAAAAATGTCGTCAATACACCCGTCCCTATGATCACGCCTGAAACCAGAACCGTACGAATCTCTCCGCTCTTCGCCATTATATCGTATTCGGAAGGTGGTATATCGCTTCCCTGAGCCAATGCCTCGGCTAGAGCCGTTTTCCAGACTGAGACCACCTCGTCGCTATATTTCTGGTCCGGATAAGCCAGAGCTTTCCACTTTTCAAGGGTGGAGACTTCCTCGCGTGAATAGCCAAACTGTTTTACGAAGCGTTCATTGACCTCGCACTGAGTACCGTCAAGCTTCACATAACTTAGTGGTATGGGGCAGAACTCAAACAGTTGCCTGAAGCGTTCTTCGACTTCCCGTCTTAAATCCTCTGCATTGTCCCTTTCCACTATTGCGTCTGTCAGTCTTACGCGGACATTCTCAATGTCAGTTATGAGAGGATTTGATGATCCCGGCAAAGGCTTGGCGCTGAGGGCCGCCACCGACCTGGAGAGTCCTCTTCCAGCCATTCGCCCTCCCAGAATTCCGGCCAGTATGGCAAAAATCAGCGCCAGCATCATAGCGATCGCGGATGTGAGCATGGGTGTCGAATAAGCGCATTGGGGGATGTCCAGTACGACCGACCAACGGGACATCCTGGATTGGGCCAGGAACCGGCCTCCTCCTTTGTCCTCAGAATCAAGCTGGAGCCTATCGGGAACGCGTTTTGCGATAACTTTTCCAGCGCCATCGATCAATTTCAGTGACCACTGCCGTGGCAAAATAATTTCATTCAGCAGCTTCTGAAATTGACGATTTTCAATGGTTGCCAGTAGCGTATACTTTACATGTTTGTCTCGAATCACGGGCACAACTACAGCAATCATTTCCTCCTTACCGATGGGACCAAAAAAAACATCTCCTATGGCTGCTTCTCCTGTTTCGACAGCATGAGGGGCAGCAGCAAAACCCTCTGGAATGGGTAGCTTCGGAAGAGTGACATCAAATGGTGTACGTGTGTTCAGAATCATCTGACCGGAAGGGTCAGCGAGAAGTATATGCGTTCCGAAGTTGTCTCTAAACCCCTGCGCCTGTTTGTATGCGTCAGTGAGCCTCGGGGGATCATCAAAAAGGGGGGAAGCCGCCAAAGCCTTCAGTGACCTGGTCTGGCTGCTCAAGTATGAATCCACGGAATTTGCCGCCAGATGGACAAAATTTGTCGCTGATTCATTACATTGAATCTTTAAGGACTGAACTCGATCCACCGCTAAATAAACCGTCAGAATCAAGAGCGGCAACATGCAGATCCATATCAATCTGGAAAGAAAAGCTCTTAGAGACAATGATTTTGTCTTTCCACCGCTACCATGCTTTCCATTGTCCTCAGGTGTCTGGCTCATAATTGACCTTCCCCACCTACGAAGAGCTGTTGCCATAAATTATATCAGAAAAATCAGTGTCGAGCGCGCTTTTTGATCCTGAATCCTCACATTTTGGGCCTGTTTTACAAACGTGTTCAGGATTATGAAGCTCCCTGGCCCAAGTTCGCAAACATTTATCATCTGATTCGTTTTGTGACTAAATTCAAGATGGGGTTGAATTCCGGGGATTTCCCATAAACCTATCCAACCGTGTTGGTGTGACGGCATTACTTGCCGCAACCTTAACATGTCGGACCTGTCGCCAGGATCTGGTCAGTAGAACAACGGGAACACAAACAGTCGCTCGCCATGTTCAACTACGTCTTTTGAAATTTCCTGAAAATCAAATAATAGGAATTTGAGAAACTCCGGCTTGAATACCGGAGCTTCCAGATTGATCAGAAGGGAGCGAATTCATGAGTCAAGTCATGATTCTTGGCTTTCGAGGTGATCACTTCCTAAAGCGCCTGATAAATGTATTTATTTATGGACAGTCGGTTTTAGTCCCCACGGTTCCACCGAGTTTTTCACAATCAGCCCTACTAAGATCGACACAGTCGCCTGACGATTTTCTGCATTTATATGTTTCACACTCGTATGACGGATAGGAGACTTCTTTGCCACCTGAAGAGACGCACTCAGATCGGCTTGTCTGACTTACTATTCCATCCTTGCAGCAATTGATCTTTACACATTCGGATGAACAGTCTGAAACCCTCGTCCCACCAGCGGCCGCGCATTCCGGCGCTGTCTTCTTCTCACATGCGCCATCAATACAACAGTCGATCTTGACCAACTGCTCAAGCTGGGCGTTCAGTGTCTCAATATTCTTGTTGTAATCACTAAGTAATATCGATTTCTCCTCCACATGCTTTTTGGATTCCTCTTCAAGTTGAAGCCGCAGTCTCACCAAAGCCGCATCTGCCGAAGCTTTTTGTCTCAACATGGAACTTAATCCCTGAATAAGCGTGCTTTTTTGCTGTTCAGATGCCGACGCGATCTGTTGGTCCAGGCGGGCAATCTGATTGTCAATGTTCGTGAGTTGACTCTGCCAGGAACGCATTTGCCCTTCAAGAGTCTGAAGACTTTGGCTTTTCGTCTTGTCAACCTCTTCAGAAGCTATACTTACCATGCTTTTCAGTCGCTCAATCTGAGCCTGAAGAGAAACAATTTCAGCGGCCGTGTCCTGAGCAAAAACAGGGTGTTCCATCAAGCCGAAAAATGACAGAATGGCTAAAACAACTAATAGTTTTCTCATGATGTCGCTCCTCTCCGCAAAACATATTCTAGTGACCCGGTTTTACGGCATTTTTTATCAGCCAGGAACAAGACGCATAAAACCGCGTCTTTAGATCGCTGATGGAGCTGACATATCATTTTCTAATAAAATGTCAATATGATATATAAATATTATGACAATTAGCTTACATCATGAATGAATAAAGACAATCTATTGATTGATTTTTTTTCCTTATTATTGGGCTTTTAAGCTCCATAGATTCTGAAACTGTTGCTTCCTGAGCATTTAGCGACATAAAGGGCTTCGTCGGCGCATTTAACAAGATCATTAACATTTGTAGCGTGATCGGGAAATGTCGCAACCCCTATTGAAACCGAGACCTGCAGGGTCAGACCATTCTCACCGTTAAAATTGAAAGTGAGGGAGCGTATCTCGGCCATTATTCTCTCGCACAACCCTGAGGCCACATTATGATCGGCTTCAGGGAAAATTATTGCAAATTCATCCCCTCCGTACCGCGTTATGATGTCATAGCCACGGCAGACGGTTTTGAATACCCGACCGATTCTGGAGAGGACCTCATCACCTTTTTGATGACCGTAAACATCATTTAACTCTTTAAAGTTGTCCACATCTATCATTAGGAGCGAAAAGGAGTTACGATGTCTGGAAGCCTTGATCATTTCAATTTTTAAGGCCTCGTCGAAAAAACGTCTGTTGTAAACTCCGGTTAGAGGGTCCTCGTATGACATCTCGAGATACATGTGTCGTTCATCGGCAAGTTTTTTCAATTCGCGATGACGGAACACCTTGACCATGGCCACCTGGATTTGCTCTATGGTGAATGGCTT
>CAZGVM010000025.1:0-6196 GCA_964528855.1 uncultured Desulfomonile sp.
AATTTCCCTGATGAGATTAACCATCAGATCTCTACGTTTCTCAAAGATGTTGCGCATCTTGACCACCTCATCCTGAGGGCCGCTCAATGCTTCAACTGCCGCTGCCTGCGCAGTGTTGCTAGGATTGGAGGTGGACTGGCTCTGAATGTTTGTGGTCGCCTTCACTATTTCGGTCAAAGGTGTGGCCAGATAGCCTATCCTCAGGCCTGTCATGGCATAGGTTTTTGAAACCCCATTCACGGTGATGGTCCTTTCAAACATACCCGGTAAGGACGCAAACGCCGTAAATTTCAAATTATCGTAAACCAGCTTGTCGTATATCTCGTCTGAAATTACTATCAGGTCATGTCTATCGGCTACTTCGGCAATCTGCTCCAGGGCCCTTTGGGAGTACATTATGCCTGTTGGGTTGGATGGGGAATTTATGACTATGGCTTTGGTCCTGGAAGTGATGAGAGATTCCATCAACTTGGGATCAGGTTCAAAATTCTCTGTTTCTTTGGATGGAACTATCACAGGCTTCCCACCCGAAAGGCCGACCATTTCCGGATAAGACACCCAATAAGGGGCAGGAATCAATACCTCATCTCCCTCTCCGATAATTGCCTGGAAAATGTTGTAGAGACTGTGCTTGGCTCCGCAGGAAACCAGAATGTGATCTGCCTTGTATTCCAGGGAGTAATCTTCAGAAAACCGCTTGATAATAGACTTTTTCAGATCTACAGTTCCGCCCACCGGCGTGTAAAAGGTCTCTCCTCTATCCAAAGAGCGTTTGGCTGCTTCACGAATATGCTCAGGAGTCGGAAAATCCGGTTCACCAGCCCCAAAACCAACAACGTCCACGCCTTGGCTCCTCAGTTCCTTCTCTTTGGCCGATATGGCCAACGTCGCTGACGGTTTGAGTTCACTTGCTCTCTGCGATAGAATGTTTTTCATGATGCTTTTCCCCTGTCTTACCTTTCAATTTCTACTTTATTTAAACGGCGGAAATTTCTTCTTCAAAACCTTCAGGACATAATCAGGAACCAGTCCCTCAGGAGACCCTCCAGCCATAACAGTCGCTTTTACTATCCTTGAGCTGACATAAAGATACCTGTGCGCCGTCATTAAGAAAAATGTCTCTATTCTTCGTGACAGTTTTCTGTTCATCAGGGCCAACTGAAATTCATATTCAAAGTCAGAAACGGCTCTCAAGCCTCTGATTATGGCGCGTGCCTTTTTCCTCTCAGCGTATCGAACCAGCAAGCCTTCAAAATGATCACAATCGATTCTCGGATCGCCGTTAACACTGTTTCTAATCATATCCATCCGCTCTTCAATGCTGAAGATAGTCTGTTTTTCAGGGTTGAGTCCTAAAGCCACTATAATTGTGTCAAAGGTTCCCAAGGCTCTTCGAATGATCTCAACATGGCCATTATGAATTGGGTCAAACGTTCCGGGATAGATAGCAATTTTTTTCACCATCGTTACAAACCCTCACTAGACTTCTTTTTTAACAGCGCCTACACGGCTATACATATTTACCATAGTCTCTCCGTACTTACGCGAGAATAAATGTCGAGATCCGGATGGCACAGTCGGGGGTTCAGAGCGGCCAGGTCCCTCAAATACAATCAATCCTTCATCTGTCAACAATTCTGTAAACCTCTCTAACCTGAAAAGTTTGTCGATCAGGTCTGAGTAGTATGGCGGATCCAAAAAAATGACTGAAAATTTCTCGTTCTTGGCCAAGAGCGTTTTCACCGCCTGAATTGCTGACATGTTAAAGGTTTGAATCTCGTCTCCCAGTTTCAGTTTTTCTCCCAATCGTCGTATATGCTCACACGCTGCCACACTTGAATCTACAAACACCACCCCGGATGCGCCCCTGCTTAACGCCTCGAAACCATAGGCTCCAGATCCGGCGAATAAATCCAGGACTACACTTCCATGTATTGTTGATGCCAGGACATTGAAAACCGCCTCTCTGACAAGGTTAGCGGTAGGTCTAAATTTTAGCCCTTTAGGTGACCCTAGTTTGATTCCTCGAAAATGACCTGCTATTATTTTCATTGTCAGCCCTATAGTATATACCTAATCAAAGGTCTTTATTCAATTATTACTTGGCGGATAAAATGGAAGCCGTTTGGGGAATAATCAAGGAAAGTTACAGGATATTGCAGGAGTCTTCGCTATTCATGCTTGCAGGCCTGTCAATAGCCGGTGTTATCAGAGTTCTGCTCAGGCCCGAATTTGTGACACGATATTTTGGAAATAGAACCGTCAAGTCTGTTGTTTACGCGTCGTTAATAGGCGTTCCAATACCAATATGAAGCTGCGGAATAGTCCCGGCGGTAGCCGGACTCAAGAAACAGGGAGCGAGCAACGGCGCCGCTTTGGCTTTCATGGTTTCCACTCCTGAAAATGGTATCGATTCGATAGCGCTGACATATTCGCTCCTGGACCCAATTATGACTATGATGAGGCCATTGGCCGGTTTTGTCAGCGGTAGCGTGGCGGGAATCATGGAACATTTTCATGAAAAAAAATCTTCCGTGGTCAAAGTTATCAACGATCCTGCTCCTAATTTTCAAGAACGCCGCTCATTAATCGGAGCTACCCCGATATCTGGATTTTTAAGAAAACCGGGATTGTTTCTCAGTGAATTGATAAAAGGACAAAGATACGCTTTTGGAACATTGTTTGATGACATAGCCGGATGGTATTTACTGGGAGTGTTTCTGGCAGGAGCAATCACTTACATTATTCCTGATGATATGTTCGTCGGGGCATACACACAAGGAATAATTTCCTATATGGCCATGTTGATCTTGGGACTGCCCATTTACGTCTGTGCGACCTTTTCAACTCCTATTGCAGCGGCCATGATTGCCAAAGGCCTCAGTCCGGGGGCCGCGCTGGTTTTTCTATTAGCCGGTCCGGCCACAAATATGGCCACAATTTCAATGCTGCTGGGTTTAATGGGGAAAAGATCTGTGGCTGTTTATTTGTTTTCCATAGTGATTTGTTCTTTGGGATTTGCCTACCTTACGGATTACGTCTATCTGCATCTTAACATCGTAGCCTCATCAAACATGAGCCTTGGACGAATCAGCCCTACACCGCACTGGCTGGAGTCACTCACATCGATAATCTTGATCGGACTGATTGTGAGGAGCTTTGTGAAAAGTAGGCGGCAATTGTTAGATTCTCTTCAATAATGCGCCTTAACACCATACGTTGCGATCACCACGCAATTCTTAAAACACAAGATATGCGCCAGTTACCAGCAAAAGAGAGAAAATTCTCAGACTCTGGCTCAAGACAAGCAACCTGGTCCCCAAACCTACGTTAAAAAGTCCAAGATGTGTAGGCAACTGATGCCTGAGTGTCCGGATAGGTGTTGCTATTATTGTTCCGATTATCAGGGATACTGCGGCCTGCTTCTCTGTCAGTGCGCCTGTTGCAATTAAAGCTCCTGCCGCCGCCATGCCGGCGCCGAATTCAGCCGCCAAGGAAAACACTATCATTCCGGCTGCTTCCACCGGTAGAAACTGACCTGAAATAGAGTTTGCCAGTCCTAGTCTCATCCACTTGAACAGTCCCAGTTCGTTCAATATAAACACTATCACGTATATAGGAGCAGTGTAGAGAGCCACCCTGAAAAAACGTTCTTTGAACTTCCCCAATATTGCGAACATGTTTTTACGCGAAGGAACTCTGCTTTCATCGATGATGGGACTCCACAACCAACAGGCTTTGGGGAGTTTTAGTCGGCATATGCCCAACACCATAGCGCTCCTCAACAGCGCCGCAATCAGGGTTATAGCCAGATAGACGACTCCGGCCCTGCCAGCCAGTGAGATTACCAGGAAAAAAGTGGTGGGAAGATGGAGGAGAAACATAGGAACGCCATTGTTGAGCAAATAGGTTAGGACGAGTTCGTTCCTGGAGATTTTACCCTCCTGGTAATAGGTCATTAACAATGTGTTGGATGCAATTCCGGAGACAAAGCTTGTGACGAATGATGCAGCGCTCTCGTCTTTGAGGTTGGCCCACTTGGTCACTGGGCGGACCAAGCGCGCCAGTTTTCTTGTCCATCCGGTAGCTTCAAGCGCCTGGCCGATCAGCAGGCCTATCCCCAAAAAGATTATCAGTCGTATAAGAGGCCCAATCAGTTTGTCGGTTATTGACTCAGAATCAAAAGACGTGGCGCCAACTCTTGAATAGGCTATCAGCATCCCGCCTGTTGCGATGGCTATCAGAATTGATGGAGCCAGTAGTGAATTGCGTTTGTTTTTATTGAGACTCATCAAACAGTCTATGCTTGTTTCCAGAATTAATTGCCTATATCTTCAGCATGAAGTTCAAACCATTCTATCCAAACGGAGTTAGGCATGCGAATAGTAACCATTTTAGGAAGCCCACGCAAGAAGGGGTTCACCTCTTTAATTCTCGGGGTCATGGAAGACCGATTCAAAGCAGGTGGTCACGATCTTGAGAGAATCAATGTCACCGATTTCGATGTGAAAGGATGCACAAGTTGCTATAAGTGCTTGAAGTCCTCCAACGAGCTGGTTTGCTCTCAAAAAGATGATGCGCTCACAATCTTTGAAAAAATGCTGAAAGCGGACGTCATAGTTTATTCGTCACCCGTGTACTGCTGGTCATGGAGCGCTCAAATCAAGACCTTGGTCGATCGCCATTACTGTTTGGTTAAAAATTACGGAACCCACACTCACAAGAGTTTTCTTGAAAACAAAAAATCGGCGTTAGTTGTCACGTGTGGAGGTCCCATTGAAAACAACGCCGATCTTTTGGTAAGCGCCTACAACAACCTGATGAATTACGTAAGAATTCCTGACGCGCTCAATTTGGTGATCCCGTTCTGTCATTCAGCAGAGTCCATTACTGAAGAGCGAAAGGATCAGGCCAGAAACCTGGCGGATGCTCTGACTTGTTGAGAGCTAAGTTGTGCTGTGCGTCCGGGGCTATTTTTCTTTGCGTTTGGCAGTTTCTATTACGTTCCAGGCGCATATCGCCCCTGGCGTGAATCCCTTTTCCTGGGCTAATATGTCCAGATAGATCATTCCAATGGCGGCAACCGCCTCAGCAGGTTGGGACAGCATGTTTCGCGTATCGAGCGCTACAAGATACTTGTTGCAACTGTGGCAAAGTTCGGCTCTCTCAAAGCTTCTGTCCTCAGAATAGAACAGTTCAAGTTTTGTCTGGTCATCATTTTCGCAGAATGGGCATACAAGCCTTGAAAAGACCCATTCATGAGCGCAGAACGAACATCTGAGGCTTCTTTTTCCCTCTTTTCCCTTTATGAAACTTATCTCAGGCCATGAACCACAAACAGGACAATATCCCTTTGTCCAGTTCAAGTTGGAAGGAAGAGGTGTTAATGCGTCCGAAATTTTTTCAGCGAACGGTTTCGTGATGAGTGTAGTTACTAATTGTAACAATTCCGGCTGTTCGACAATGTCCGTTTCCGGAGAGTCGGCAGTATCTCCGCCTGAACTTGACTGTCCATCTGGAAGTAGCTGGAAAGGCCCTATATCTGTGCTGTGTAGATAGCCTGCAACTTTGTCCAGTAGTTCCACTATCCTGGGAAAACAGTTCTTCATGGCAGGAATAATCGAGTCAGCCGAAATCAGAAATAACTCCTGAGGGACATCAACCTGCCAATCCTTCAAAACCGGGACACCCTGTGCAAACCGCACCGGATCAATTTCAGAATGTTCGGGACAGGCGGAGGGCAGTTTCTCCTTGAGTGTGGCCATTTTTACAAAAAGCTCTTCGAAACTGTCAGCTATAACTTTGAGATCAGGAATGTCAGTCCTGAGTCTGGCAAATGATTCTCTTATCTCATTGCAGGCAGCGCATGATTCGTCGCCGAGTGTCATAAATTGCTCCTTAGAAAGTGGGCGCCAAAAAAATTGATTGGTGAAGACTCTTCCAGCTAATCCACCGCTAAAATGCCACACGAAAGATCAAAGCGCAAGTTGAGCGTGCCAGGAAATACGGAGATAGGGAGCAGACATGACAACCGTGTCTGACACTACTGATTTCGGGTCTTTTGGAAAATAAAAAGCCCCGCCTCCTTAAAAAGACGGGGCCACGACAAACGATCAATCGGCAAATAGACTATCTTCCTGCAGCAAATTCCCAATATTTCTTTGGATCGTCAGTTACAATGTATATGACTCTGACA
>CAZGVM010000025.1:6206-24020 GCA_964528855.1 uncultured Desulfomonile sp.
CATCCGCATTGATAGCCTGAGCTTTGGGATAACTCTTTTTGAGGACATCAACCCGAGATTTGGCGGATGCCAGTATTTTGTCGCGCTCGCCAAAAATCATTGCCCCTGTAGGACATGACTTGACGCAAGCCGGGATCATGTTGTTTGTGATTCTGTCAAAGCACATCGTGCATTTGAACATTTCCTTGGTTTTGGGGTTTTGCCTCGGAATGTCGTAAGGACAACCTTCCCTGGCAGTCTCAAAATTGAGATTCTTGGTCAGAGGTGTGAAACGAACTGCGCCAGTTTTTTCGTCCTGGATGATCTCACCCTTTTCCGCCTCGGCCATACAGCCAGGGTTAAGACAGTGACGGCATTGTTCAGAAAAAAAGTTCCAGTATGACTTTTCGTCGGGCTGGACGCCTTCTGCAAATCTGACAATCTTGTAGGTCTCATAGCTCAGATCCATGGGATTCTGATAAGTACCTTCATTTTTCGTCTTTGTTCCGGGCAAGCCATTCCACTGCTTACAGGCTATCTGGCATCCCCGGCACGCCGTACACTTGGAGGTGTCAACAAGAATTGAATATCCGTCAGACATTCTTTGATCCTCCCTCTATTTTAGTCACATTAACCATGAAGGCTTTGGACTCGGGAATCATGGTATTCGGATCGCCAACATTAGGCGTGAGAAGGTTCACTGTTTCACCGCCGTTTTTCGGGGTGATCCAGCCAAAGCACCATGGCATGCCCACTTCATGAACCGTTAAATCACCAATCTTGAAAGGCTTGAAACGGGTGGTAACTATCGCCACCGCCTCAAGTTCTCCTCTGACTGATGAAACCTTGACCGTTTCACCATTCTTTATTCCCCGAAGTTTGGCAAGCTCTTCACTCATCTCGACAAACATCTGAGGCTGCGCTTCGATCAACCACGGTTGCCATCTGGTCATGAGGCCTGTTTGCCAGTGTTCGGTAACCCTGTAGGTTGTCCCAACGAACGGGAATCTCGGATCGCAGGTAAGATGCTGATCCTTGGCTCCCTTGAATATCTTTATGGTTGGGTTCGTGAACTGCTTTGACATGGCGTTCGCCGGAACCGGACATTCCAGAGGTTCATAATGCTCTGGGAAGGGACCGTCATTGAGTCCGGGACCAAAGATCGAGGCAACGCCGTCCGGCTTCATTATGAACGGAAGCTTACCCTTCTCCTTGTCTGACATTGGAGGCCATGGTCCATCCGGAACATCGCCGACCCATTTGCCGTCTACCCATTTTATGACGGCTTTTGCCGGATTCCATGGCTGACCATTCAAATCTACCGACGCCCTGTTGTAAATGATCCTGCGATTGACCGGCCAGGCCCATGCCCACTGAGGATACAATCCCAATCCTGTCGGATCATCTTTCTTGCGACGCGCCATGTTGTTGCCATCAGCATTGTAACTCTGGCAATATATCCAGTTTCCTGAAGAAGTGCTGCCGTCTGCTTGGAGCATCGCAAATGCCGGAACCGGGTCGCCTTTCTTGTATTCCTTGTCGCCTATTTTGGTGTCTTTCTGGAAATAGCCATTGATTTCCTTGGCTACCAGATGAGTGTCAAAATGGCCCTTTTTATCGGCATAATCCCATTTGAGGTTCAAGATAGGTTCAGCGAATTTGCCTTTTTTGTCTTTTTTATAAAGATCCCGAATCTTCAGGAAGAGCTCAAAGAGAATATCGCCGTCCGGTTTCGCCATTCCCGGAGCGTCTCCCGCCTTGTAACGCCATTGCGCCCAGCGTCCACTATTGCTGATGCTTCCTTCCTTTTCAACGGAAGCGGCGCAGGGCAGCATGAAAACCTCTGTCTTGATCTTCTTGGGATCCATTCCTGGGCCTTTCCAGAATGAGCCCGTCTCGTTATCGAAGAGGTTCACATTCACTAGCCAGTCCAGTTTGCCTAAAGCGTGGCGGACCTTGTCCGCATTAGCGCTCGAGCAGGCAGGGTTTTGGCCCCATGCAAAGAATCCTTTGATCTTTCCATTGTACATTTCATCGAAAAGATTAAGCCATGAGCAGTTTTGGCCAACATCCAGCTTTGGCAGCCAGCCGTATCCGAATCCGTTTTCTGCAGTGGCATTATCGCCCCAGAATGATTTCAGAAGGCTGACAGCGTACTTGGGAGAATTTTGAGGCCAGTTTGCAGACATCGGTTCGGCCGTAGTTGTGGCAATCGCTTTCTTGTATGCTTCCAGGTCTGCCAGGTCTGCAGTCGGATATCTGAGGTATCCGGGTAGTATGTGGAACAAAAGGGCCTGGTCCGTGGAACCCTGGACGTTGGACTCGCCTCGAAGAGCATTAACGCCTCCACCGGCTATTCCCATGTTACCCAAGAGCAACTGGATTATTGCCATGGTTCTGATGTTTTGAACACCGACCGTGTGCTGAGTCCAACCCATGGCATAAAGAATAGTTCCAGCCTTGTCCTTGTCCGCCGTCTTTGCATAGGTTTCCCAAACCTTAACAAGGTCATCTTTTGGTGTTCCGGTTATGCTCGACACTAACTCGGGGGTATATCTGGAATAATGCTTTTTCAACAACTGGTAAACGCATCGCGGGTTTTGAAGCGTAATATCACGCGCCACCAGTCCCTTGTCATCTTTGGTAAAAACCCAGAATGATTTGTCATAAGAACGTTTTTCGGGACTATAACCAGAAAAGAGGCCATCGGAAAAATCGTATTTGTCTGCGACTATGAATGATGCGTTGGTATAATTCAGGACGTATTCCTTGAATATGTTGTCGTTGTCAATGAGGTACTTGATCATTCCCCCGAGGAACGGGATGTCGGTGCCGGATCGCAGCGATGTATAAATATCAGCGCGAGCCGAGGTCTGAGTGAACCTGGGGTCTACCGAGATGAGTGTGGATCCATTATCCTTGGCCTTCTGTATCCACTTCATCGCTATAGGGTGGTTGGCTGCTACATTGCTGCCCATTACGAGGATGCAATCGCTGTTCCTCAGATCGATCCAATGGTTGGTCATAGCGCCACGTCCAAACGACTCTGCCAGAGCCGCAACAGTAGCGCTGTGTCATATTCGAGCCTGATGTTCTATGTAAACCAGGCCCAAAGCTCGCATCATGGCCTGCAACGGCCACAGTTCTTCGTTGTCCAAAGCGGCGCTACCGATGTGCGCTATCGCTTCAACACGGTTTACAGCCTGGCCTTTGTCATTTTTTTCAATGAAATTCGCGTCGCGGGTAGCTTTTACCTTTTTTGCTATTTCCGATAATGCCCAATCCCACGATTTCTCCTGCCATTTGTCACTTCCAGGAGCTCTGTAGAGAACTTTCTGCATCCTGTTTGGGTTAGCTGCTGTCACCTGGAATGTAGCAGCGCCTTTGGCGCAAAGAGCCCCCTCATTTATAGGACTATCAGGGTCGCCCTCTATGTTTATGATTTTGTTGGTCTTTGAGTCTGTGCTGCATAGCAGTCCGCAACCTACCGCGCAATAGGCGCAAACCGATGTGCTTTGCTTGCGTTTCACCATTGGCGAGCAAGTTTCCAATGTCAGTAGCCCACTGAGATGTCTTCTTCAGTTCCTCTGCATAGGCCTTTACCGGCTGCAGATTGACGCCTAAAGAAGAAAGCGCCAAGCCAGCTCCCACGGCGCCAGAGATCTTGAAGAAATCCCGGCGAGTTACTGTCATGTTGCGCTCTCCTTTCTATTGATTTTTGGAAATACGAAAACGACCGAGAAAAATAACTGAGCGCCCGATGAAAAATTTATCGACGCGCATTCAGCTCTGTTGGTTTGTTGGTTTGGATGCCTTAATCAAATGGCCCAGCAATTAGATGTGAACAAGAACACAATATTTCCCACTGGTTGACAACATTCATAATAATCAGTCAACAGCTAGAAACTTTGTGAGTACGACTTACTCATGGATTACAACAGGCGGCTGAACATGTGTCAACAATGTCTTTGTTTAAAAATCATTCAACTGTATGATATGACGAGCTTTTATGTTTAAAAATTCTTGTTGTGGCCATGTCGCGAATGACGTAAGTCAAGACAGGGCGAAGACGGCGAGGAATGTGGAAACCGTTAATAACGGCTTGGCGTCCTAGTCACGCTTTCCCATAAAGTCTCCGGCGCTTTGTATTAGTAAATAAAGAAAACCGATCAAAACTAAAATCCGAAGGGCCAACGTCGTGTCCATTGGGGCCCCGGACTCCAGAGACACATAAACGTAAAATCCCATTAAAGATGTTCCAAAAATGCATAAAAACATTTTGAGTAAGGGGTTTAGAAATTTCTTTCCCGCCATGGTCTTCTCCTGATCAACAACAATTTACAGAATCATAACATCTTTATAACCTGAAAAACGTCTTAGCTGAATCAAAAATATCCCCAAGGAGTGTATCGGCCAAAGAGCTTGATTTAGTTACGGGGGATGATATTAATTCAGTTTGAGGATCAAAATTATTGCTGGACTCACAGGAGAAAAAGTATGAACGTGCTGGTAATCAATGGTTCGCCTCGCATGGAAAGAGGAAACACACAGGCTATTCTGACGCCCTTTCTTGTTGGGATAAGGGAGTCAGGCGCAAAAATTGAGATAGTAAATCTGGCGAGGAAAAACCTGAAACCGTGCATCGGCTGTTTTACCTGCTACGCAAAAACACCTGGAGAATGTGTTCACGATGACGACATGGCCTCTTTAGGGGAGAAGATTTCAGCCTCAGACTTGCTGGTTCTGGCTACTCCGGTATACTTGGACGGCATGACGGCTTTGTGCAAAATCTTTGTAGACAGGCTGGTAACTTTTTTAGACCCTCATTTTTCCAGAACAGACGGAGGTGTTTATCATCCATTGCGTAAAAAATTTCCCTCCAAAATGTTTCTAGTATCAGTTTGTGGTTATCCCGGTCTATCGAACTTCGAGCCCCTTGTCACTCATTTCAGGAAAATTTGCCTCAACATGAGTTCAGAGTATAAAGGCGCCCTTTTGAGGCCCGCTGCCTTTTCATTGCTTATGGGCAAGAAGTATCCCGAACTCCTTAGAGAGGTCGTTGACGCCGCCAGAAGGATCGGTAGAGATTTAGTGGAAACAAATCTGGTGGATCAGGAGACTCTTGACATAGCGGCACAGGACATTTGTCCTGAAGATGAGCTACTTAAAATGGCTAATTCATACTGGGACCGCGAACTGGCCAACACCTGAAACGCCCAGAATGTCAATCAGGTTCGTCCGTTTGGCTGAACCAGTAAAAAATACTCTAGCATCATGGTAATCAAGTCATCGATGTCGGAATAACAGTGTCCAATCAAGGAATAAAAAGACTTTTCCTATTCTTTTCCGCCTGTTTCTTTGTTTCATTCATTCTGGCGGGAAGAGCTGAATGTGGAGGGCTAATGTATGCCTTCCCTCCTGAATTAAGAGGCGAGTTATTTCCTGTAGCTAGAATATCCATCCTGTCTTCCGAGACATTCGTGTCCGTTCAGGACTCCACGGAAGAACACAGCATTCTCCAGTCTTTCATGAATGACAACGAATTCCCACTTGAGTCCGTCTATATTTTTCCGTTACCTGCAAACACAACACAACACGACATCAGAGTTTTTATTGACGGCATATCCAATCATTTCACAGTCATGGATAGACAAGCTTTGCGCAAGTTGCTCAAAGATATTGTCCAGAGACATCGTGACCATGAGTTGCTCGAATTGTGGGGTGAGCGAGCCATAATTGTCAGGCCCATACACATGGAATCGCGTGAGACCAAGACATTGCGGATAAGTTACAAGAATTCTCGACAAGACGAAACTGAGATGGAAATTCTCAGGATCACTACCATAGGGGAAAGGTATTCCAAGGGGCCGGTAAGAGATTTCAACATCTGGGTGAAATTCAATACGCGCCGATCTTTACGGTCCAATTTGTCGATGACTCATCAGATCAACGTCACCAGGGAGAACCCGAACAGGGGCCTTATTACAGTCAAGGAGCGGAACACCAGGGTTACAGGAGATTTTGAGCTGTTGACTACATTTGGAGGCTCAGAATTTAACCTGCGCTTACTTACTCAAGAGTGTCCGGAAAACCAGAATTACTTCATGTTGATGTTGGAGCCTCCTGTTAGTGTGTTTAACAAGCGATCCGTTCAGGCTGAGATGGATGTTACTTTCCTGATCGATTCTTCAGGTAGTATAGGAGCAAGCCATTTAAATTCTTCAAAATCCATGGTCATGTATGGAATAGAGCGCCTTCGTGAAAGTGACAAATTCAATGTGCTATCATTTAACTCCAAAGTTAGAAAATATTCCGGGAAGTTTATGAACGCAACAGTTGAAAACAAGAGTCGGCTGCCGGTTTTTCTGGATGAAATTGAAGTCGGGGGCGGATCTGATCTTTTCAACTCCATTTTGAATGCCCTGGAGTTCTTTAACTCTCGTAAAAGATCTGGCGCCATCATTCTTTTTACAGATGGTCGGCCTACCGTAGGAGTTACAAATGTGGATTCGCTGATTGAGAACATCAGAAAGCTGAATAAATTCAGATCGCGGATCTTCATAATTTCCGTTGGAGAAACTCCCAACATCTTGATGATGGAAAAGCTTTCATCTCAGACCGGTGGAAAAGTCATCACTCCATTAGATCATGAATCTGCGCAGGATGTTATGGAAAAGGTCTTTAGCGCGATGCCCACTCCGAGTGTCACTGATTTGTCAGTCGAATATTCGGACGTTTATCCTGAGGAAACATTTCCAGAAGCGATATTTGGCTCCGCTGGCCATGATACTCTCTATGTCCTGGGCAATTACGACAAATCCAGCGTTCCTGGGGCAAGAATCACCGCAAAGGTCAAGATTCAAGGAAAAACCAAAGTTTCTTCAAAGCCACTGAAGAATGGCAACCTACAACATGATCCAATACGTCTGGACCTTTTATGGGGGATGCGAAAGTTCGGAAAACTTCTGGAGAGAGAATCGCAGAAAAACGACCCCCAAACTTCAGAAAAATTGTCCATGATGTCCAAGACTTTTGGGTTCGTTGATCCATTTAAAACACGCGGAGCAGGCAGGCATCCGGGCGAAACTATCTGGAAATTCACGACTTACTTTGTTCCTTCCAAAGTGATTGATCCAGAATACAGAATTGTGAAAGATCGTCTATTCAGATTGGCAGCCGGCAGATGGGTTGACACTGGTTTCAAATCAAACATGTCGTCGCTAAGTCTGGAATCATTTAGTGAGGAATTTTTCAATACTTTGGAACAGGATCCGGATTTAGCCAAGGCTTTTTGTCTTGGCCCCTCGGTAACAGTGATCAAAAGCGGAATAGCGATCATGACCAACGGTGGCTAGGAATCCCCCGGCGGCATGCAAGACCTGACAAGACTGTTTTTTTGGGCTTTCCAAGCACAGGCCTATATGATCGGCGCTCTCATTATAAGATGTATTGCTTCTAAAGCCTTGGATGCAATTTGAGGTTCTTCTCGCTCCAAATCCAGCAATTGTCTCAGGTGATCAGCCGTTCTCAGTAACATCATGGCAATGTCGCCTTCATCCGCGCTCACATGCGCGTTAAGCTCCTCCCAATCGACTTCGTGACACCACAGGAAAATGGTCGCAGCCGGCCAGAACATTATTGCAGGAGCGTCAAAACCTCTTTCACTCATCTGTCTGACTACGGGTCTGAGGCTGTTTGCCATCCCTTGAAACAGACGCCAGAGGTTTTTTGTTCTAGCCCATAATTCCTTGCTAATGTGAATCTCTCTGTCTTTATCCATTACAAATGGAGCGATCATGGATGCAAGTTCAATAGGGCTGACGTTCCTGAACTCACCGGATCTTATGAGTTCCGCAATTAGCAGTGGATGGTCGAGTCGGAGTTTGGAAGCCCATGCGCCATCATAAGTCGGACGGCCTGAAGGCTCCAGGTAGCCGAGTTCCGTGAGCATGTCCACATGTCTGTAAAAGTCGGCCACTAGTTTTTCATTTATTCTCCGCGATTTAGCCGGGCCTTCACCAAAAGCCGCAAAAGAGAATTCCAAGAGCCTGATAACACCAGCCGGGTCATGAGAAAGAAGAAGGTTCAACGTCATGGAGAAGTTGATGTTTATTCTGGATTTTAGAGGTTCCGGACTTGACAACAGGAGTTCCCTGACAAGACTTATGTCCAGGTACTTTCCCGGAATCATCACAATGAAACCGACCTTGTCCATACCTCGCCTACCACAGCGTCCAGTCATCTGGTGGAATTCTGTGGCCGTCATGTCAACGAATCTTTGACCATCAAAACGGTCACTTTGCATTATGACTACAGTGCGCGCCGGGAAATTTACCCCGGCGGCCACCGTTGAGGTAGAGAAAATGGCGTCAAGGTAGCCATTGGTCATCATGTTCTCGACAAGTAAACGCCACGCCGGTAGGTGCCCTGCATGATGGGCTCCAACCCTGCAGGACATAAGCCTTTTTAACTGACGTTGGTTTCGCAGGTCGGGATACTTTTCAAGAAACATTTCAATCGTCTCAGCCATGTCCCGCGAATCCTCCTTTTCAGGAGACTGCAGCAACTTTGAGACGGAAGTGTCGCAATCTGATCTCGATTTGAAAAAAAATATGGCTGGTAGTAGATCAAACTCACGTAAACACCGAATGGTACTGTTCACATTCAGGTCTATTTGGAGCGTGTATCTTCTTTTTCCTTTCTGCAGTTTGTCTATGGCCGAGACGGCTGAGAACAATCGTTTACCACTCAAAAAGGGAGTCAACTCTCCTGATGGAGTCAAAAACAACTCTTTAAGGGGAACCGGACGATCCTTAGACACTACAATTTTGCAGAATCCTCCTCTTATGTGCTCAAGCCAGCGGGCTATCTCGGCCGCATTGGAGATAGTGGCAGACAGAAGTAATAACCTCACTCTAGGAGGTAAATAAATCAGAACTTCTTCCCATACCACTCCACGGTCGATGTCGCCGAGGTAATGAGCTTCATCTAGTATCACAAGAGAAACCTTGATGTCTTCTCCAGTCTGCATGGAGTCATACAACTGATTTCTCAGTATTTCAGTAGTTCCCACTATTAGTGGAGCGTCTTTGTTTTCTTTCCTGTCTCCAGTAAGTATCCCCACATTTTCCGATCCCAGAGCCTTTCCAAACTCATCAAACTTTGCATTTGAGAGGGCCTTCAAAGGGGTCGCATACCAAATAAACTCCCCTTTTAGTAGACTCTCTTTTATTGCCTCCAGTGCAATCCAGGTCTTTCCGGAACCAGTGGGAGCGCTGACCAGCACATCGAAGCGCTCAACCAATTGCACGGCCTTCAGTTGAAATGGATCCGCCTTGAACGACGCCGGTTCAGGAGACCCCATATCTTCAAGCATTTTGATAGCATGACGATTCAGTCGAGGTGTCCAGAGGGGCTCTTGCACCGGTTCAGTTTTCCTGGGTCGGTGGGATTCGCTTTCTTTGGGCCTCTTTAAACGGCCGGATTTTTGAGGTCGGACTTTTTTCATGACTCATTCTGTGGCAGATTTTGAATGTCATCGGATTCTGCCCTGACAATCTATCCAACAGGCAGATTGTTTCGCAATTTTGGATATTCTTACTCTTAGCCTGACAATTGAGTTTACAGGCTTTTGAATGCCGCCTCCAAGTCTCCGATGATGTCGTCAACATCTTCAATTCCTATGGATAGACGAATCAGTTCATCCGGAATCCCCGCTTCGTCTCTCTGTTCACTTGTCAACTGGGAGTGTGTGGTGCTTGCCGGATGAATGACCAGACTCTTGGCGTCTCCAACATTGGCCAGATGGGAGAATAATTTTAGATTGTCGATAAATTTCTCCGCCATGAGACTTGTCCCATCCAGGCCAAAAACGACCACTCCTCCTGACATTCCCTCCCTGAAATACCGTTGGGCCATTTCGAACGAAGGGTCTTTGATCAGTCCAGGATACCTGACCCAGCGGACCTGTTTATGTTTTGACAGATAATTCGCTACTTTTAAAGAGTTGCTACAGTGACGCTCCATCCTCAGTGACAGGGTTTCCAGTCCCTGGAGGAATATCCAAGAGTTGTCAGGGCTTATACATGCTCCCAGATTTCTGAGAGCTACAAGACGCATGCGTAAAATGTAGGACAGTTCCTGCAATGGTCCGAGGTCATAGCCAAATCTTAGACCGTGGTATGATGGTTCTGGCTCCACAAACATCTTGAATTTAGGGTCCGTCCAGTCAAAGGTTCCAGCGTCCACGACCATTCCACCAACCGCAGTCCCGTGGCCTCCAATCCATTTTGTCAATGAATGAACTACTACTGAGGCGCCGTACTCGATTGGTTTGAACAAAAAAGGCGTGGTAAACGTCGAATCAACAATGAGAGGTAGATGAAATTCCTCGGCCACCGCCGCTATTCTGGAAAAGTTTGGAACTCCCAACCGGGGATTTCCAATCGACTCAATAAATATGGCCCTGGTGTTTTCAGTAATGGCATTTTTGAAAGATTCCGGTCGATCATACTCCGCAAAAACGGTTTTTATACCAAACTTGGGTAGTATGTCATTGAACATGGTGTAGGTGCCACCGTAAAGATTGCGTGAAGAAATGACCTCATGCCCATTCTCAGCCAAATTAATGATTGAGTAAAATATCGCCGAAGTCCCAGAGGCTGTAGCCAATCCCCCGACTCCACCATCCAGGGCAGCCATGCGTTTTTCCAATATGTCGGTAGTCGGATTCATCAGCCGGGTATATATGTTTCCCAAGCGTCTCAATCCAAAAAGATCCGAGGCATGTTTGGCGTCCTTGAAAACATAGGAAGACGTCCTGTAAACTGGAACTCCCCTTGAAAGAGTTGTTTCGTCAACAGTTTGGCCGGAATGAACAGATAATGTGTTGAATCCGAAGGGTTTGGCGGAATCGGTCATGATCGAGGCCTCGCTCTCATAAATTAAAATTCTAAATCATAATCGTATAGGTTCCAACTCATCAGGCAGTCTATCATTTTTTCCGAATACAACAACTTTTTAGGCTCAATTTTAAAAACTCATCCATTTTCAATAATTTCTGACAGTATGAAAATTACATTTAATATCGATCAATCAGCCTGCCATCAATACACTCACATGTTGTTTATAAATCAGGCCCTGTTTACTAAAATTCTTGACTTTTAACATAATAATAAATATTTGAATAAATATGTTAAAGTTACTATTTAAAGAAGTTGAACGGCGTTCACGTTTTGATTCTATTCCAAAACGATTCCCTGAATTGTTCGAGTTCAGCAAGGGCGGAGCGCATTTCAGGGATGAGGCCTTCGATCAGTTGAATGTTTACCTGAATTCAGGCGGTTATTCTTTCCAGAACGTCGCTGTTCAGGTTGGTGTTCGTTGGTGTTCAGCCTCTCAGAAAGTATCTTTAAGGAAGGCAATATGTGGTCGGGGTTTCATAACACCTTCATGTCTTTGGGCTTATCGTCAGTTACGAGGCGCTCCAGAGGATATACTGAGGGATTTTGAATCACCTGAGATGAGCTACATGCAGGTTCTGCTTCTAAAGGAAATGGATCCCAACATATCCGCTCCATTCCAGATTGAGAAATTTATTGCCAACAAGCTGGTTGCCGATGAAATAAGAGAAACATCGAGGCTATGTTGTCTAAGATTGTTTGATTTCGGTTTAAGCCCGGAATTGTTGCGAAGTCTTCAGCAGAAGTATCCCGGAGTTGAATTGTTGAAGAACTGGAGACCTTGTATTCCCGGCGCTGCTGTAAGACCGGAAAACCCTCAAGCGAAAAGCATGGTGGATTTTCACCAGCTCGTGCGTTCGTTGAAAGACCTCAAGGAATTATCTTCGCTTACTAGGGTTCTTTACATATTGAGTCTTTTTTATGTGCCACTGACAGAGAGAGAATTCAACGCACTTCTATTAAGCCAAACAGATACCCATTTTTTGAATCGTCTGATATGCGCGCGCGTCATAGATGTTTCTGACTCGGGATATGCGCTGACTTCAGACAGTTCGAGACAAAGTCTTGTCAAAAAGTTTTTATATGATTCATACCCGTTAGCCAGAGAATCGCTGAACAGAAGAAGGGTCGCAAAAAAAAAGGAGGATCGGGAAAAGCGGGTGAAGACTCTGGAACTGGACAGGCAAGCGCTGGAGATCTCGCCAGACGGAATCATATGCGTGGATCACAAAACCAGGCTGTATTACATGAACAAGGCTGCCACAAGAATGCTTTCCACTTCCAGCTCACTCAGGAATCATCTATTTGGGAGCAGCAACATTGATGATGAACTCAGGACTTATTCCCCTGAGAGGTTCATATACAATGTTTCGAGAGTAGAGAGTGAAAACGGTGACACCGTAGAGGTATTTGGCAAGCGAGTGCAGATTGGCGCTGATGGCCGACGATATGAACTGGAACTTGGCTCGCAAGTCATACTGATAAGGGACACGACAGACCAGTTTCTGGTAACCAAGGAAATAGGAAAGCTTTATCGTCACGAACTTGGTGCGGCTCTGGACATAATGGGGATTGGATTACAGACCGCCAAACAGATGGTTGCACAGAACAGGACTGACGATGCGATAAATTTCATTAATCAGGTTGAGTCAAAGCGCTTGCAGCTACTATCAATGCTTGAGGAGCGTATAGATTTCATTAGGCTCCACTCAGACACTTTCCGAATAACTCCCTCCCTTATCAATCTGAACGTGGTTCTAGAAAAATGTGTCTCATCTTACAGGCAGGCTGCGGAGGACAAGAAGATCACAATTTCAACAAATCACCTCAAAACAGGGGCTATTTATATCAAGGCTGAGGAGAGATTTCTGGTCAAACTTTTTGATAACCTGTTGAGAAACGCAATAAAATTTACGGAAGAAAATGGTTCAATTAAAATTGGTCTTGCCGCAAAACGAAATGAAGCCCATGTAAAAATAGAAGACAATGGAATTGGTATTCCGGAGAAGAACCTGAACAAGATATTCAAACTGGGTTTTACAACAGGTGGATCAGGAAGAGGCTTGTACCTGGCCCACAAGATTGTAGTGGCCCATTCAGGCAGGCTTGAGGTAAAGAGCAGGGAAGGGCAGGGCTCCTGTTTCTCGGTGTTTCTCCACATGAGTCCGGAGGAATAAACATGCAGCCTCGACTTAAACTGTTAATAGCCGATGACGAACCAATAATTAGGGACACCGTAAGGTTAATGCTGGGGAACATCTATGAGATTGATCAAACGGATTGCGCAAAAGGTCTGAGAAAGATTATCAACAAAGGTTTTGACGCTGTATTGCTGGATATTATGTTCCCGGATGGAAACGGGATTGATCTTTGCCGTGAAATTAAGGCCGCATACCCCGACCTGACCGTAGTAATCAGTTCTTCCATGGAAACTGTTGATGCCTGGAATTCAGCTTTTGAGGCTGGAGCCGATAGTTACATGGAAAAACGCGAGATTCTAAACCAGGATCCCCGAAAAATTTCCCTGATGATCAACAACCTTGTTGAAAGAAATCGACTCAGACGTAAAGCTGATGAACAGAACAAATGGCAGGCCGAATTACTGTCTGTGCTGTCACATGATGTAAGAGCGCCCTTTCAATCTCTTCTCAGCTCACTGGATATGCTTCGAAAGGGAGACCTCAAGCCTGAACAAAAAGACGTCATAAATGAGACACTTCAGCTTGCCAGGCAGCAATTGTCTTTCATCAATTCCCTCCTGGAACTGCTCAGGCTGGAATCAGGAACCATCAACCTCAGAATGACAACTTTTGATCCCAATTTACCGGTTAATCAAAGTGTCCAGACACTTCTGGGTTTAATAAGAGAAAAAGATATAAATCTGGCGCTCAATCTTGATGAAGGTTTACCTCAGATTACTGGTGACATCGCCCAGATGGCAAGAATGGTGACGAACCTGCTGAGTAATGCAGCCAAGTTTACACGGCGTGGCGGGCAGATAAAAGTTTCCAGCAGACACTTTTTGAATGGCGGTGTGTCTACAATTGAGATTCAGGTAAAAGATAACGGCATCGGGATCAAGGAAACCGAATTAAAAGAAATTTTTTACAAGTTCCACAGGGCGAAGGACCGAGGAACGGAGGGAGAAGCCGGATCAGGCTTGGGGCTTGCAATTTGCAAAGAACTAGCTCAGTTACATGGTGGTGCGATTACCGTGGAAAGCGCCTTTGGCAAAGGCAGTTGTTTCAGCATTCGGCTACCTCTTGGCAAGTGATGCGGCGCTTCTTTCCGGGAAATATAAATGCAAATTTTGTTGACGAATTCATATCGTCCTCCAGAAGAGCAATGACAAGAAAACATAATGCTTTCAAGATATTATTTTTTGTAATTCTTTCGGCTGTTGTTCTGCCCGGGTGTGACCTGGCTCCAGCCAAACCGGAAGAAGCGTTTAATGTTTACAGGGATAAAATGAAAAGTGGCCAGCTCACGAGCGCCCGCCAAATGCTATCTACAGAGACACTCAATATTATTCAAAGGATAGAGTCAAACCATCATCTGGATCAGCCTTCTGAAAATATTGCAGTTCTTAATACACTTGATCCAACAGTATTTCCTTCAGTCGTCAAAATTGAAGAAACTCAGGCCCTCCTGGAAGCAAAGACGCTCAAGGGTACAAACAAACAGATCAATCTGTTCCGTTCGGATTCCAAGGGTAAGTGGAAAGTAGACTGGGTCTATGAACTAAATCAGTTGGAAAATTTTCTTGCGGCAAGGAAGACTCTGGATTCCATGCAGGAGCAAGCCGGAGAATTCGCCGCTACCTGGAAAGCCATGGACAACCAATTGAGCAAAAAAGCTGTTGGGGAGGCTGATAAAGAAACTCGTGAGACACCTAGAGACCAGAAAAAAACCCAACCTAAGAAATCATCGAAGGCCCAAAAAAAAGGGCCTTCGGGTAAAGATGAGTAAACTTTTTATTGATTTGTCCAGCCTTTTGACAGCTTGGACAACTCATCAGACAGGATTTTGTTCAGCATTCCAGGATTTGCTTTCCCTTTGGACGCTTTCATTGCCTGTCCCACGAAGAATCCCATTACCTGCGTTTTCCCTGCCAGATATTTCTCCACTTCCTTTGGATTGTCACCCAGGATCTTCAGGATTATGGATTCAAGTTCGGAACTGTCAGAAACCTGAAGCAGTCCTTTTTCTATGACTATGGCTTGAGCCGAGTTTCCAGTGGACCACATTTCATCAAAAACGGTCTTGGCTATTTTCCCAGATATTTTCTCATCTTCTATCATTTTCAAAAGTTCAGCCAGGTTATAAGGCGTGACAGGGACACTTTCAATTGTTTTTTCATCCGTCTTCAGGGCTCTCATGAATTCTGTCATGATCCAGTTACTCACGGATTTGGGGTTATTGAATTGTGATACAACCTGTTCAAAGTAATCCGCCAGGTCCCTGGAAGCGGTGAGGACCCCGGCGTCATAAGCGGGAATGCCGAATTCGGATATAAAGCGTTCCTTCTTTTGTGCCGGCAACTCCGGCAGTCCCTTTCTTATTTCATCAACCCATTCCTTGCTGACCCGTAGGGGGAGTAAATCGGGATCAGGAAAATATCTGTAGTCATGCGCTTGCTCTTTACTTCTCATCGATACAGTGGCGCCGGAGGTCGGATCGAAGAGTCTGGTTTCCTGTACGATCTTTCCTCCCTCTCGCAGAACATCGATGTGGCGTTCAATCTCGAATTGAAGCCCACGCTGAACATTTCGAAATGAATTCATGTTCTTTAATTCAGTCTTGACTCCTAATTCTTTCGCGCCAACCGGCCGTACTGATACATTGGCGTCGCACCTGAAACTTCCTTCTTCCATGTTCCCATCGCAAATCCGAAGATACACAAGGACAGAATGTAAAGTTTTAAGGTAACTGGCTGCTTCTTCCGGAGTTCGCATGTCAGGTTCCGAGACGATTTCGATCAATGGCACACCTGTTCTATTGAGATCTACATAAGAAACCGGTCTGCGTTCATCATGTATTAATTTCCCGGCGTCTTCTTCCATGTGAATTCTGGTGATGCCTATCTTTCTTATGCCGTTTTCGGTTTCAACCATGACCCAACCATGTTCCGAGACGGGCAATTCATACTGTGAAATCTGGTAATTCTTTGGAAGGTCCGGGTAGTAATAGTTCTTTCGGGCAAATCTGCTCAATTCATTGATTGAACAGTTACATGCGAGGGCCATCTTTATGGTGAACTCAAGGGCTTTGCTGTTAAAAACCGGCAAGGTTCCGGGCATTCCCTGGCAAATAGGGCAGGTGTTCATGTTCGGTTGAGCCCCAAATTTTGTAGAGCACGAACAGAACGCTTTCGAATCAGTAAGAAGTTGAGCGTGTATTTCCAGTCCTATGACAGTTTCGTAATCCATGGTGTCCTCAATAACCTACAACTCTGGCTTTGCTAAATGATGATTGGTTTGGCTCTGGAATGCGGATGACAGTTGAATGAGCTTTGCCTCCTGAAAATGGGATGCAATGAGCTGAACTCCAATCGGATAGCCTTCAGAAGACATCCCACCCGGTATGGAAATACCAGGCAGGCCCGCCATGTTCACAGGAATCGTGAAGACATCTGTCAGGTACATTTGCATCGGATCATCTATCTTCTCGCCTAACTTGAAAGCCGGCGCCGCAGCAGTTGGGCAAAAAATGGCATCGCAGGACTCAAATGCTTTCTTAAAATCATTCGTGATCAAAGTTCGTATCTTTGCAGCCTTCAGGTAATATGCGTCGTAGTAACCTGATGACAGGGCATAAGTGCCGAGCATGATCCTGCGTTTCACTTCCTGTCCGAAACCTGCGGCCCTTGATTTGCAATACATGTCGATCATTCCATTTGGATTCTCAGACCTATAGCCGTATTTGACTCCGTCATAACGGGCGAGATTCGACGAAGCCTCGCATGGAGCTATGATGTAATAGGCTGCGATACCATAATCGAGATGGGGCAGAGACAGCTCCACGAATTTCGCGCCCAAGGACTCGAAAACTCTCCTTGCCTCAGACATTACATTTTCTACATCTTTATTTTCTATCTTTTCAAAGAACTGTGAGGGAGCGCCTATCGTCATGCCCTTGACGGGTGCGTTTAAATACTTTGTGAAGTCAGGATGATTTACAGGAGCCGAGGTGGAATCCATGGGGTCATGACCACTTATCAGGTTCAATAAAAGAGCGATGTCTTCAATATCACGAGCAAAAGGTCCTATCTGGTCAAGACTTGAGGCATAAGCTACAAGCCCATACCGTGAAACGGTCCCGTATGTCGGCTTCAGGCCAGTCACCCCGCAAAAAGAAGCCGGCAACCTGATGGAACCGCCCGTGTCGGATCCGAGAGATACCGGTGTTTCGCAAGCCGCAACAGACGCAGCTGAACCTCCACTGGAACCGCCCGGTGTCAGATTCCTCCCCCATGGATTTTGAGTCGCTCCCCAATATGAAGTCTCTGTCGAGGACCCCATTGCGAACTCATCCATGTTAGCGCTGCCAAGAATGACCATCCCATTATTCTGGATTTTCTCCACCACCGTCGCATTATAAGGTGGCTTGAAGTTCTCCAATATCCTTGATCCACAACTGGTTCGCTTTCCCTTTAAACACATGTTGTCTTTGATTACTATCGGGATTCCAGTCAGAGCACCGCAACCACCTTTTTCCAGCAGCAGGTCCGCAGTCCCGGCCGATTGAAGAGCTGATTCCTCGTCCAGTGTGACAAATGCCTTTATTTCTGATTCTACCTTTTTGATCCTATCTAAAAAAGATTCTGTTATTTCGGTAGAAGATGTTTTTCTATGTTCCAACAAATGAGACAGTT
>CAZGVM010000026.1:0-1603 GCA_964528855.1 uncultured Desulfomonile sp.
CAGCATGCAGCTCTATTAGTTTCTTTGGGAATCGGTCTCCTTGTAGGAGTTTTGGCTCAAAGGAGCAGGTTCTGCACCATGGGGGCGATTCGTGACCTGATTTTGTTCAAACAGACACACCTGATGTCTGGTTTTATTTCTCTTTTTGTTTTTGCCCTTGTCATGAATCTGGCGCTGGGCCAATTCAAACCCGGTTTTGAAGGTCAGCCTGTAGCGCACACTCAAAGTTTCTGGAACTTTGCGGGTATGCTGGTGGCCGGTTTGTCGTTCGCCTTGGCCGGAGGCTGTCCCGGTCGCCAACTGTTCATGTCAGGAGAAGGAGATGGAGACGCTGCCGTCTTTTTTTTAGGAATGGTTGTTGGAGCAGCTTTTGCACATAACTGGGGCCTCGCCAGCTCGCCGGCCGGAATTGGGCCACATGGCATGGCGGCAGTCATCGTATGCCTGGTTGTCTGTTTGTTCATAGGAATTACCAACATCAAGAAAACGGCCTGAAAAGGAGCCTAGTCATGTCTGAAACAGTCGATGCCCGTGGTCTTTCGTGTCCTCAACCGGTGTTGTTGACCTTGAGTACGTTGTCAGGTCTTACCGGAGGCGAATGCACGGTCATAGTCGATAATGAAGTAAGTCTCGAAAACGTCAGTAGAGCCGCATCCAACAAGGGTTGGTCGGTCCAAGGCGTCTTGGAAGAGGCCGATGAATACAAAATACTCCTGAAGAAATGAAATCGCTTTTCAGAAAAATTTACTCCGGACTAAAACAGTCCGTAAATTCATCTGGCAGTTCAAAAAAGGGCGGCGTTAATGCCAGAGGGATCATACTTTTTGATCATACGTCCGATGTAATACGGGCGGAAGAAGCGCTCAAGGCATCCGGCCTGGATGTTTGTGTCAAAGGTCCGCCGCCGGAAGTTCGCACCGGTTGCGATATGGCTGTCGAGTTTCCTCTTGTGTCAGAACTGGAGGTTCATCAAGTTCTCGAACGAAACCGTATAAAACCGATAGGTATTCTACCTTTACAGGATTTGCTCCTTGAACCGGTAAGCCTGTTTAACACAAAAGATTTTGGGGATTTCCTCATGGTGCGGGCAGCCAACATGAAAATCACTATCGACAAAAGGGACTTGAGAATCGTGAACATTTCCGGAGGAGGTTGTCCGGATGTGCCATACCTGGCTGATCGTTTGGTAGGAAAAACGTTGAAAGAGGCCCCAGAACCGCGTTCTTTGGGAAAGACCTTGTGTGGCTATGCTCTACAGTTGGCATACGAGGAGCTGAGAAAGCAATGCTCTGGAAAATAATAGGCACTGCGCCGTTTGCAGATTTTCCTTTAATCGATAGTTATTGTCGCTTGGCAAATGGGAAATTGCGGCTCAGCTCCCAGTCACTCAATGTTGCCAGGGGCACACCCGCCTTGATTGCCACAGCATGTACGGCGGCCGGCGTTTTGGGCATAGAGCCCCCACGAACACTTATTGTAGGTGACATCGGAGATGGCAAGGGTAGCGCAAAATTGTACGCCAGACTCTTGGACCAGATCGGAAGTGAAGACCAACAACTACTGGTTTTCCACTATTTGCAGCCCGATCTGAACGGGAGTATGA